>NZ_JBHIPR010000045.1:1409-38194 GCF_042196145.1 Bartonella sp. AP258QHHD | reverse complement strand
GGTCATATCCACTAAACCAGCATGAAATAAGGCATTTGGCAAAAGAAGATAAGTTGGAACCTGTGGAACAACCGCTCTAATTTGGAGATTAGACGAGGAATCCAAAGGGTCAGAAGACCCAGAAGGCTTTGGTTTAACATGGGAAAGAAGCAGAAGGAACAGAATCCGGAGATGAAGGAGATACCGGAACAGAGGGCGGTAATAGAAGTTCCATGAAATGATTATTAGATAGAATTTTCTAGGCAAGAAACTAAAGAGTGGAAGGCTGCTCGTAGGAAACTTTGCTCTTTGGAGGGGGAAATCAAAAAATTTTTTATTTAGGAAAATAGTGTTGAATTCCCTTCTTCTGATCGTAAGAATAAATCGTTGTTTCAATGATGATATCAGCTATTTTTTGCCGAATTTTTAAGAAAAATGCTTTTGTGGAAGTATGTAGCCTATATAGATGTTTATAGGGAGATGGGGGGCGGTCTTGAGAGTGATGTTTTTATTCTTGTATGGGGGTAGCAATGTTAAAAGGTCAAAAAACATGTTTAAGGTATTTTCTTGTCTAAAGGGGGGGGAGAAAAGGAAGAGGGAAGATTTAATGATTACGAAGATTTTAGGAGATTTTTGGGGGGAGATTAGGGAGATAGGATTTCTGAGAGCTCTGGAGATGCAAGGGGATAAGATTTCTGGAGGATTGTGTGGGCATTTTTTATCGGCGATGATTGCGTTTGTTGGTGTAATTTAATCAGTGATATTGATTATACCACATTCACCATTTTCGCTACCGAAGGAGAGGTTTTGCCCTGCTTGATCCCAGTTAAGTGCTGAGATAGCACTTTTCCCATAACCTTTTAGAAGGACTTCTTTTCCATCATGGAATTGTGCCGCTAAAATCATTCCATCATTGAAGCCTATTGCTACAATTTCTTTGTTTGGGTGGCATGAAACGGTGCTAACAAGTGCATTTGCTCGTGTGCCTAGTTCTAGAGGTGTTTTTCCCATGGGGCCATCTTTTGTATGAAAGGGCCAAACAATTGCGGCAGAGGCACCTGATGTTGCTAGCCATTTTCCTTTTGCACTCCAAGACCAGCTTTTGACTTTGCTTGGGTAGCCACTCATGCGGAGGTGCTGATTATCAGTGAGACGCCAGCCGTGTAAGGCGTTTTCTTGCATGGTGGAAATGACATAGCGGTTGTCTGGTGAAAAGGTGACACCACAATGAGCTCCTTTCCATACCAATGTGGTGGGAGATATTTGCGTTGATAACCAATGAAGAGTGACTCCATTGTAATGGGCAACGGCAAGTCGCAAACCTTTTGGGGCAAAAGCAAGGCCTTCTACACTGCGTTCATGTGTGAGCTCTTGTCGTTCTTTTCCAATATGCGCAAATGCGAGGCGTGAGGAGGAAAAAGCAAAAGCTTTTTGTGGACCAAAAGCAACGTTGTTTATCCATTTGCGTTCTTTTTGGCTTAACACTTCCGTGTGATCTGCTGCGGTTGTTTGACAGACTTTTCCATCTTCTCCACCGGTGATGATCGCGGTATTGTCATGGGAAAAATGGCTTGAAATTATTCCTTGGTGCACTTCAACGATTTGTGGGGTTGGATTAAAAAAAACAATGAGACCTTCTACGGAAACAAAGGCTGGTTTATTGCCTATAAAACCGCAGGAAAGGCAGTAACTTTTGAGATCATAATGGGTAATGTTTGGCATTATCACTCACTTATGCGCAATTTTCAAAACCAGTTTTTAATTTTTCAGCATCAAGAGAGCGTCCTATAAAGACAAGGCGGCTTTCTCGTTTTTCATCTTCACGCCATGGGCGTTGATGTTGTCCTTCAAGAAGCATATGTATCCCTTGAATGACGTAACGATCATCGTCTCCTTGAAAGGCGATAATGCCTTTAAGACGCAAGATATCAGGTCCTTGTTGCTGTGTAACCTGCTGGATCCAAGGGAAAAACTTTTCTGGTTGCAGAGCATCTGTTTTTAAACTTACAGAAGTGATGGTAATATCATGAATGGTGGATGCGTGATGATGGTCATGATCATGATTACAATCGGGACCACATACATGATCTGCGTGATGATGGTCAAGAAAATGGGGATCATTATCTAAAGTGCGTTGGAGATCAAAGGAACTACGATCGAGGAGTTTATCAACAGGGATGTTAACGCGCTCTGTTGCGTAAATTATGGCTCTGGGATTAATGGCCAGAATAAGGGATTCAGCATGGCTGCGTTCTTGTTGGGTGACAAGATCAATCTTATTTAAAAGAATAATATCCGCGAAGGCAATTTGGTCTTCAGCTTCACGACTTGTTTTCAGTTGAGAGGGAAAATGCTTTGCATCAACGACCGCTATGACACTGTCGAGAGCTGTTTTTTCATGGATAGTATCATCCATGAAAAAAGTCTGTGCTACGGGAACGGGATCAGCAAGCCCTGTCGTTTCTATAATGATCGCATCAAATCGATAAGAACGTTGCATCAGACTTTCTAGAATGCGAATGAGATCACCACGTACGGTGCAGCAAATACAGCCATTATTCATTTCATAAATTTCTTCGTCTGATTCAATGATCAGGTCATTATCAATACCAATTTCACCAAATTCATTGACAATGACGGCATAACGTTTGCCATGATTTTCACTGAGAATGCGGTTGAGAAGGGTGGTTTTTCCAGCACCAAGATAGCCTGTGAGAACCGTAACGGGAAGTTTTTTGGGGTGTATCGTTTCCATGGAGAGACCTTTTATTGTTCTTTATTGCCATGTGTTTATGTTAAATCGATTGATATCATCAAGTAAATCACGAAGCTGAGACAGAACATGAGAAAAGATTGCTTCACCGGCTTGTGGTGTTGCTTTGCTTGCATTTCCTGCCGCACCTTGCGTATTTAGATCTTTCATTGTCCAACCAAAGGCATGAGGACCATAAGCGCGTAAATACCGATAATTGGCAATCATATCCGCTTGTTTATTATGAAAATTTTCTGCCTTTTCCATATGGACTTTTTCTGGTGCTAAATAGA
The DNA here is from genome assembly GCF_042196145.1 of Bartonella sp. AP258QHHD. NCBI lineage: Bacteria > Pseudomonadati > Pseudomonadota > Alphaproteobacteria > Hyphomicrobiales > Bartonellaceae > Bartonella > Bartonella sp. AP258QHHD. The sequence continues at coordinate 35,170 of NZ_JBHIPR010000045.1, read as the reverse complement.
GCATGAGAGAGGTTTCGATAAAGCCTCCATGGATATCAAGATGTTGTTGAGATGGCTCCATGAGACCTTGTGGTAAACCAAAACGGCTCCAGCTTGTTGCTACAGCGAGCATGGAAAGGCGCTTTCGTAATTCGGTGATAACAATGCTCATTAAAGGTGAATTTCCTCCGTGAGCATTGAGAAGAAGAAGACGGTTGATCCCTTTGTGATAACAGTTTTCACCAATCTTTATCCATCGCTTAATCGCATCAGAAAAGGTAAGGGTTTGCGTGCCTGTAACATCCATATGTTCTATAGAATAGCCAATCTTTTCAACCGGTAAAAGTGCGATATGAAACTGCTCTTTTGTTTGTAAAGTGAGGGCTTTTGCAAAAGCTTCAGCAATAATCCAGTCGGTTTCGAAAGGAAGGTGCTCTCCGTGATATTCATGTGCACCCAAAGGTAAAAGAGCGAGAAAAGGTGGGTTAGATACCATAAATTAATGCCCAAAAGAGAAGTCAAAAGAGACAAAGTGATCAAAGGTGCTGTCACTATTTAATCTATCTATAAGAGAAACGCAAATAGGCGTCTTTTTACATCACATATGGATGCATAAAAATGAGAGCTTTGTTAAAAATAGAGAAGCTTTTATTGAGCAAAGCCACCGCAATTTTTCTGTAATATTAGGCAATCTTTCTCAAGATAGTTGTCTTTTATAATTATTTCTGATTTATATTCTCATTTTTAATAAGTATATATTAAATATATAATTTTTTCTGTAAATTACATATTATTCTTTTATTATGGAGAGAGGATGATCAAAGTATTTCTACTATTGCAATATTACAGACTTTTGTTGCAATCAGGAACTCTATTCAATTATCTGTATATTACAAAAGAATGGAAATATTTGTTGATTGATTTTACTTTGGATAGTGTCTTAACAGATTTTAGTGTTCATGAGAAAAAATAAATATAAAGGGAAGAATTCACTAAGATGAATTTGTAATCTCATAGAGCAGTTTATAAGATGATTCAGTAAGAAACACCGTTGGATACAAGAAACACCGTTGGATACATAATAAACAGAACGCCATTGTGTTGCACATTGACGCTTTTGTTTTAAAGAAACATTTCTCAAGGTATCCAAGCCTATTTTGCAACGGCGCCCGTGAATAGTATAACGGTAAAGTTTTATAATATAAAATCTATTGTTTTCCACCATATTTACACTTTTAAAGTAAAAATGGGCACCATCATTCACTTTGCTAGTTTTCAATACTGTGTTAACAGCGCTTGTTAGTTAAAATACCTCATAAGTGATATTTTCCTTTCTTCAAGTGTGTTTACACACACACCGATCTCGTTTGTGATTTGCAAGTGAAGAATTTTGATTGATTCAATATAAACAGAGTTAAAATTAAGAGAGTTTTATAATCGTCAGTTTTCTCATTCAACATGCAAAACAATAAATTATTATTATAGATTAATATTTTGCGATTAAAGTGATCGGTTGATGAATTTATCATTCAATATCAGTTTTCATGGCGTTATTTTTTCAATGCGCTACTTAAGTTGGTATTTTAAAAATGCAATTTTTTAGTAAGTTTCTCTATTCCTTTTCTTTCAAGCATTTAATCAATTATTTATTATTATTCGTTTTTCACAAATTGCAGACAGTTATGTGAATATTGCTAAAAATTTCGTTCAAAGAGAATTATTTGTTACTAATATAGAGTAAATATAATTACTTAAAATATAAATATGGTTGTGATCTACAATATTGACGAAAAATATGGAATAACTTTTATGAAAATTAAGAAAGAAAGTTTTTTCAGTATTTTGGGGATCATTTCATTTTTCATGACTCTCTTTTTATTTAATTTTAGGTAGTTTGTTGGAGCTCTAGTATTGCTTATAATGGTTTTGTAAATCTGATAGATTTACTTATTTTATGCGTTTGTTTTGTTAGGTTTGAAAGTCAATATTTTGTGTTCTTTATGCTGTATGGGATAAAGGGGGCTGAATTACCTTTTTTAAGATGCTATGCAGTATTTTTTCTTTTTATATATCAGTAAAAGTTGAGAATCATTTTATTAACGTCTCTTCCATTTGAAGATAGAGATCTTAATTGTTTTTTTACACTTTATACCTGTTTTATAGAAAAATAGTACACTATTTAAATTTGTTTTATTAGGATAGATTTGTTTTAGATCAAGTTTTTATTTGATACCAATTTCATTTTTATATTTATTGAAATAATAGACAATCATATATCATTATATTGGCAGTTTTAAATTTTATAGTTCTTTAAAATTAATTACATTTTAAATTATTTATAAAAGCTCTATTATATAATTTTTTAAATGAATTTGTTTCGTAATATTTCTTATAATAAGAAATTTAATAAATTATTATTATTTTTAATTATAGCAATAAAAATGACAAAATATTACTGTTGGTATCTTGAGTTATTATGGCGTAAAAGGAATAAATTATTTTTATCATTTATTGTTTTTTATCTTTACATGTAATACATAATGTGTTATATTATAATAACAAAATTACATATAATATTTTATTATGTGCAATTATATAAATGATTAAATATAATTTTTGGTTTTTATATATGTGAATATTCTTTCATTTTTTCAGTGAAGAAAAAGAGGAGCAAAGAAAGCTATGTTTAAAATATTTAAAAATCGTGTATGTTCATTTACTTTTACACTATTTATTCTTTTTTTTATACAAACTATAGAGGGAAATGCAAGTTTTGTAAAAAATAAAGTTCAAGAGAGAATGGTAATTACTATTCCTACACTAGAAAAAAATGTAGCTATTAAAGCTGTGGATAGAGTTGTTATTCAAGGCGTTGAGGAACAAGATGTTATTGCGTTAGGGAAACCTGAAAAAGCTGCTGCCTTTTCAGGTTCAGCCTTTTGGGGGGGAATAAGTATTTTATCACTTCTTGCTTCTTTATGTATTGGGGATGTATTAGGTACTGTTGTAACTCTTTTTGCAATATTTAGTACACTTTAGTAGGAAGCTCATCGACAGAGTCGAGGATTTTTTTGTTCACTTCATTATTTTTAAAAAATAAATATTTTATTATTTATACTATACTAGATAATAAAATCACTAATCTTAATACTAAATGTAGCTTTTATTAACATTATTAAAGTTCAAGATCCTACATTTATGTTGTTTTTTACAAATTAGCGTAACCTGATTTTCTTTTACAGTTTATGATTATTTTCTAGTAATAAGGCTAGTATACTTACTATCTTTATCAGTCTTTTAATATTGTCTACCTTTTCTCATATGAAGATTATTCGTCAAAGGTATATTTTATCCTTTTTAAATTTTTTTATCTTTCATAAGGGGATAAAATAAAAAATATCCCTATATCCATGGCTCTCATGCAATAAGAAAAATGAGAAATTATTATTTATCATTTTAAATTTGTTTATGTTAAATCCATCAGAAGTATTTTTTACGTATAACAAGTTGCGTTCGTGTATGGATAAAATTATTAAAAAAAAGACTAAAAATTCTTCTCATTAATTATCTCTAAGGTTCAAGGACTGTTGTAGTATTGGAAAATAAATGATGGTGCTGGTTTGTATCTTCATAGAGTAAAGATAGTGATACACAATGAATCTTATGCCATCTCATGGGGTGGTTTATACTGTCGCATTTACGGGACATATTGTGAGAGCGAAGTGGGGATGTGCGTCGTTGGAAAATGCTTTTATTAAAACAGAAGCCTGAATTTTTGATACAAGTGTATTCTGGGTTGTTCTGTTGTGTAAGGGAAAGATGCTGTTAAGTAAGGTAATTCAGGAGTACTTATAGCTTAGCGGAAGAAGGGCAATGAAGTAAAAGGTCTTGTTTAGCACGAAGACGTGCAATCCATTGATCTTCACGAATAGCAGTATTATGCACTGTAATGAGTTCATTTTTTTTTAATTTCAGCGGTTACTGTTGCTTTTTCCAAAAGACCACAAGGAATGGCGTGGTGAGCGCGTGCTTCTGCAATGTTCATTATCCAAGCACGATAAGTATAAAGACCGATAAAGTCTAGCTGATCACCTGGATGTAAATCTTTTTTAGCAACAGCACAGACTTCTACTACGGGATGGCTAAGAGGAACCATATCTTTTTTGCCATAAAGCATAATACGTGCGCAGGTGAGGGGAACTTCCATTGCTGTTAAATGATAGGGGCGATGAAAGGTGAAGTAAGGCCCCTGACCAATTTTTAAATCTTCCATACGTTCGCGTAAACGCGGGTGTGCTATTTCGGCAATGACAAAGACACCAGGTGAAACACCTGGACCTATTGAATAATCTACAACACCATATTGTTGTAAAATGCCCCCATCTTGTTTTGGAATAAGCACTTTGTTTAAATCTTGTAGCGCTGCTCGTGGTCCATGCATTCCTGGGCAATCGGGGAGAAGTCCGGTGGCATTGGCAATGGCTGCCATTTCAACCATCGTTTTGGAACCATCAATAAATTCAACCAACATGCGCACATTCATATTACGCCGGAATGCTTCTTCTTCGTAAGCGTCAGGTGTAGCATCAAAGCGCAGAGGATTATTTTTTCCTTTACCCGTTGCAACAATCTTATGTCCAAGGGCTGAAACAAATTCTATGAGTTCCATACAAGAAGTAGGTTCATCGCCGGCACCAAGTGTATAAATGAGCCCTCGTTTTTCTGCTTCATGTTTGAGATAAGCGCCAATTGTAACATCTGCTTCAACATTCATCATGACAAGATGTTTGTTATTCTCAAGCGCTTTGATACCAATCTCTGCTCCTGCTTCGGGATAGCCTGTTGCATCAACGATAATATCAATTTGTTCATGGCGCAAAACAAGGTTAATATCATCTGTTGCTGCAATCAAACCCTTTTCAATGCTTTGGGTGAGAGCATAAGTATTTTCAACTTCACAGACATGTCCATCTTCGCCATAGGCTAGTGTAGCGGCATCAAAAATACGTGACGGTGTCCTCGTGGCTACAGCAGCGACTGTTATACCATCCATATGCGCAATACTTGATAATAAATCTGTGCCCATTTCACCACAACCAATCAGTCCAATACGGATAGGGGGATGGTTTTCTGCACGTTGTTTCAAATCATGCGCTAAACCTGTTAGGTTCACATTGCTTGCCATTCTTTTTTCCTATTTGAAAACTACTCTGCTAAAGAACTTTTCTCATTCATAAGGTGCATTTGTTTTTAAGACAATTAATCTTTTATTCTTGATGCTCTAATCAATGGATTTTATAAAAGCAAGAGGGGTGGTTTCTTTTATCAAATAAAATAGGAATAGCGTTATGCAGCAAAAAATAACAGTACAAGATGTCACCAGTTTTATTGGGAAAGAAGTGGGATTATCGGAGTGGCGTCTTGTTACACAGGATATGATTAATCAGTTTGCATGTGCTACAGATGATCATCAATGGATACACGTTGATGAGGAAAAGGCTAAAAAGACACCTTTTGGCGGCACGATTGCTCATGGTTTTTTAACATTATCGCTTTTGTCTACGCTCGCTTATGAAGCTCTTCCAGAGTTAGAAGGGAGCACAATGGGGATTAATTATGGTTTCGATAAAGTACGCTTCATGAGTCCTGTGAAAACAGGGGTACGGATACGTGCGCGTTTTGTGTTAGACGACGCAGAAATTCGTCCTTCTGGTCGAGTGGTTTTCCATTATGGGGTTACGGTGGAAATTGAAAAGTTAAAAAAACCAGCTCTTACAGCTCAATGGCTTATTGTTGCTGTTGTGGAAGAAAAACCTTCCAATATCTAGATTATTTGAGTGCTTTATTTTATAAAATTTTTATACAATTCTATTAGAAGTTTCTTCAATGATGATATTGAGAATAATCTATAGGATAATAGATATGGTGGAGCTATCATAGCGTTGATAGCCATAGCAGGTTGCTATCTTTCCTAGATCGTTTTGAAGAGGAGTTTCCTAATGAAGATAGTGCATTGCTTCACGCTTTTGTTTATAGCGTTCTTTAATGGGATCATACCCATCACGTAAAACAGAACGCTTCAAATGGAATATACTTGCGTTGCCAATTCACGGGCTTATTTTAAAGCAACATCTCTCAACGTTCGTCACGCCCATTTCGCAATGGCGCCTGTGAATAGTATAACGATAAAGCCATTGAGCACCCCTATCTTTATGCTTGTGAAGAAGAAAGCTGGCACCATCATATTATAAGCCGCCAATGTTAAGACAGGTCTTGGCGCTTGAGATAATTCATAAGAGGCATGCCTTTCTTTCTTGTATAGTTTTACTCACACGGCTCTTCCCGCTTGTAACGTGTAAGCGAGAGGTTTTGGTTGATTCTATATGGAATAAATTGGGAATGAGAGGATCTTACGGTATTCAGAGTTCTCGTTCAATATGAATAACGCCATATTATCATTATAAATTCAATGTGTTATCTACGGTTTGGAGAGGTTGTGGTCAATGTCTTAATTTAAAGAGAGTCTCACATACTGTGAGATCTCTTATTTTATCCCCTTTTATATTCTTTTATATTAAAGCCATTAAAACTATTTTCTTTCATGTTACAAACGGATGGGGAGAGATAAAAACTGTTTAAGAAAAAAGTTTCTAATCTCTTATGAGTGTTTTCGATAGGCAAGGGTTGGTGCACTTGGAAAGTGGCAAAGGGGATGATGGTATTGGCATGTGAAATTCTAAGTCTTTTAATGTTTTGTTTTATCAAGTTTTTGTACGATTTTATCAGAAGTCCATTGGGTTGTAATATTAAGCACGATCAAAAGGATGATGACGATGGTCATGATGAAGGTATTGTAGCGTTGGTAGCCATAGCGGATTGCCATATCCCCTAAACCGCCTCCACCAAGATATCCAGCAAGTGAGGTGGCTCCTATAAGAGAAATGACCATGACTGTAAAACCTGTAATCAGGCTAGGGAGAGCTTCAGGAATAAGAACATGTCTGATAATTTGAAGACGACTTGCACCCATCGAGCGGATCGCTTCAATGAGACCGTTTTCAACGGTTTTAAAAGAGAGTTCCGCCATGCGTGCATAAAAAGGGATAGCTGAAATGGTCAGTATAAAAATTACAGCAGGCATTCCTATCCCTCTTCCTACAACGATACGCGTAACGGGAAGAAGATAAAATGCAAGAATGATAAAGGGAATGGCACGAATACTGTCAATGATCATGCTTAAAGGGCGATTGATGAGAGATGAGGAAAAAATCCCTCCGCGTGCTGTTGTGTGAAGAAGAAGACCAAGGGGAAGCCCTATAATAAATGCCATAACAGAAGCACTAAGTGTCATCAATATTGTATCAATAACAGCTTGGGGAAGTTCATGAGACAGAACATTAAACATAGCCTAAGACCTCACAATATCGTCCTTTTTTCGTTAACCATTGAACAGCTTTTTCTAAAGCTTCTTTATCTTCTCCAGGAAGAGCCAAGAAGAGTCTCCCGATGGTTTCATCTTGAACTGTATCAATGCCACCATGCAAAATACGTGCTTTTAAACCACTCTCATTTTCTAGAAGATGAAGAAAAGGCTGCTGGGCAATTTCACCGGCAATATTAATTTCAATGACAGCTTCTCGTCCGATTGGTTTGAGATTTTTCGAAAATTTTTCAGGAAGTTGCGGGGTTACAAGCTTGAGCATGGCTATGGTTGTATCGTCTTGCGGTGATGTAAAGATGTCTTTCACACGTCCTTCTTCTACAATGTTTCCCTGATTAAGAACAACAACGCGATGCGCTATGGTGCGCACAACTTCCATTTCATGGGTGATGAGCACAATCGTGAGATTGAGGTGTTTATTAATATCAGCAAGGAGCTCTAGAATAGATTGTGTTGTTTCAGGGTCAAGAGCAGAGGTGGCTTCATCTGATAACAATATTTTAGGATTAGCAGCGAGCGCACGAGCAATGCCAACGCGTTGTTTTTGTCCCCCGGACAATTGTGCCGGATAGCAATATTCTTTCCCAGATAACCCAACCAATTCAATCAGTTCAAGGGCACGTTTGTGGCGTTGTTTTTTACTTACACCACTTAATTTAAGTGGCAATGCAATGTTATCAAGAATATTCTGCGATGAGAGAAGATTGAAATGTTGAAAAATCATCCCAATTCGTTGACGGTAAGGCGCCCATTCTATCTCTGATAGATTAGAAATATCAACATCTTCAAAAAAAATGGACCCTGCATCAATCTTCTCTAACCCATTTAAACAGCGAATAAGTGTTGATTTTCCTGCTCCACTGCGCCCAATAATGCCAAGGATTTCACCAGCATGGATATTTAAAGAGAGATTATTAATCACCGGAACACCAGCCGTTTTGTTAAAACAACGGCTGATGTTTTTTAAGGAGATAAGAGTAGGTTTTTCCATTCACAATTACTCGGATATTTGGCACAATTACCAAGATGTTTGGGCGGTATTGCCAAAAATCTCTTTGATTTTTGCACGGATAAGATCGTTGTTGTAAGCGGCAACTAATTTTTTAACCCATGGTTCATCTTTTTCGCTCGTGCGTACAACGATGATATTATCATAAGGATTATTTTTTGCGCTCTCCCATGCGACTACATCTTTTTCGAAGTTTAATCCGGAAACAATAGCCCAGTTTGTGTTTATAATTGCAAGGTCAAAATCGTCAATAGCTCGTCCTAACATACCGGCATCGAGCTCACGAATTTGCAGGTTTTTAGGATTTTCGATAATATCAAGTGGAGATGCAAGAATATTATGAGGATCTTTTAACTTAATGAGACCTAAAGAATTAAGAAGAAGTAAGGCTCTTCCACCATTAGATGGGTCGTTCGGAATACCAACATGTGCACCATCACGAAGATCTTTTAAGTCTTTTATTTTGTGTGAGTAAACACCGATTGGAGCAATAAATGTATAGCCGACAATTGAAAGTTTATAGCCACGTTGTTTCATTTGTTCATTAAGATAAGGGGCGTGCTGAAAAGCATTCGCATCGATCTCTCCTGCGTTAACAGCATCATTAGGCAAAGCGTAATCAGAAAAATAAACGAGTTCAATATCTAAACCGGCTTTTTTAGCCTGTTCAGCAGCTGTTTTCCAAATAATCGCATCCCGCCCTTCCATAATACCAAGTTTGATTTTTGTTTTGTCTGCGGCCATGGAAAAAGCAGTAGACAAAAAAAGTGCAAAGAGAGAGAGGAATAATCCTATAATCCGACTACGAGAAAAATTTTTTAATGTCATATGCTTTTAACTTTCTTTTTCGAGAAATTTTTTGAGGGAAGTTTCAATATACTCTGTATCTTTTTAGGCAGATTTAAAGTTATACAAGCTTTAGAGAATATTCAATCACTTTTATTTTTAAAAGAGTATTATTTTTCCTTCTATTTTAGTTGTTTTGGGGGCTGATCATCATTTGTTCATAGAAATTCTCTGAAATTCAAATAATTAATTCTTTTATTGCAATCATTTGTTGAGGGAACCAATGCCCCTTTAAAAACTTCTGTAAGGGACAATTGGTTGAAGAACCGGTCAATCAGATGATGCTTTAGCCGTAAATTCATGAAGAACATACTGCGCAATCAAGATCAAAAGGCCGTGTTCGTGTAGGCGATAAAGAGAAATTTTGTTGCAATGTTGTGGGGTTTTGGGGGGAATAAAGGTTGCTGATCATTGGATTTAAACGCGGCAAATTTTTGCAAAGGCGAATTTTTGCCCTTCATACGTTTTAAGAGAGGAAGAAAAATAATGTTAAGAAAGAAATTTTTATCAACAATGATGACTTTATGGGCTTTAGGAGCGTCAGGGGTGGCTGTGACTGCTTTTCACGCACAAGCTGGAACCATTACAGGAACAGTTGCTCGTGTTGCATCAGGTCAGGTATCTTTACGCACAGGCCCTGCGACAGCTTATAAAGTTATCGCAATGGTTCCAATGGGAGCAAAAGTGCAAATTTATGGCTGCCTATCCAATAAAACTTGGTGTTCTCTTGGTTATCATGGAAAAGTTGGTTGGGCATCTGCACGTTACGTCAATGTTAACAATGTTCCTACCATTGCTTTTAAAAAGATGCCAGCAAAATCAAAATCCATGGTAAAATCGCCAAAAGAAAAAGTAAAACAGGCTGTTTCCGACTTTAAAGCTCTTCCGGCGATTCAAAAAACACGGAAAAATATGCAAAAACTATACAGAACAGATATGATTATCGATTCTACAGGTGTTAAAAAAAGAGATGAACGAACAATTTTAAATCCGTCGCAAAAAGCACAAGGCGTTTCTGTAAAGCACGTGAGTGCTTATAATCCCTCCTTTCCTGATAATGTCAATTACAAAAATTTTGAACGTAATGAAACGCGTTACCGTGTCGTGACTTATCCTGCTCGATAAGGGTAAAGTTAATTTTACAACCGGAATGACAAAAAGGATCAGCAGCATGAAGCAAACAATGCTTATGCTGCTGATCCTATTGTACCGTAAAATGTCATTAAGGCGGCAATGCTTAACTTAAGGTGGCGAGGCATTCAAGGATATTCCGAGTCAAATTTGACAATACCTTGGATTACAGTTCTTTAGGATGGTGATATGAACCTTCAGCTGGGGAAGGTTATACTGAAGAGAAGCCGGACTTTTGACAGACCGGCTAGGGGTTCTTTGTCCTTTCGGACAGGGCGTTAATTTGCGGACTTAGGCTTTATCAAATTACGAAAAATGAGCAATTCAGCAATTTGAACGGCATTCAATGCTGCTCCTTTTCTTAAATTATCGGCGACAACCCAGAAAGCTAAACCATTTTCAACGGTGATATCTTCACGAACACGGCTAATAAAGGTATCATCTTCTCCGGTACCTTCATAAGGTGTGGTATAACCACCATCTTCGTGTTTATCGATAAGCTGACAGCCTGGTGCATCGCGGAGGAGCGCTTGTGCTTCAGATGCGCTTAGTGGTTTTTCAAATTCAACATGGACGGCTTCGGCATGACCGATAAAGACAGGGACCCGAACAGCAGTGGCTGTTAATTTAATTTTCGGATCGAGAATTTTCTTCGTCTCAACCGTCATTTTCCATTCTTCTTTTGTATAACCATCTTCCATGAAAACATCGATATGAGGAATGACATTAAAGGCAATGCGTTTAGTGAATTTTTTTGATGTAATTGGGTCTGCAACAAAAACTGCACGTGATTGTTCGAAAAGTTCGTCCATTCCTTCTTTACCAGCTCCAGAAACAGACTGATATGTAGAGACAACAACACGTTTAATGATTGCAGCATCATGGAGAGGTTTTAAAGCTAAGACCAGTTGAATTGTTGAACAATTAGGATTTGCTATAATATTACGCTTAGAAAAGGCATTTATAGCTTCGCCATTGACTTCAGGGACTATCAACGGAACATTGGCATCATAGCGCCACGTGGAGGAATTATCGATGACGACACAGCCGGCAGCAGCAATTTTAGGGGCGTATTCTTTGGAAATGCTCCCTCCCGCAGACATAAGACAAAAATCTGTGTCAGAAAAATCGTAAGTATCCAGTGCTTTTACTTTTAAAGTTTTATCTCCATAAGAAACTTCTTGTCCTAATGAGCGTCGTGATGCTAGAGGGACAATTTCATGTGCAGGAAAACCACGTTCTTCTAAAATTGTAAGCATTTCACGACCAACATTTCCGGTTGCGCCGACAATTGCAACTTTATAACTCATTTTCTATATACTCCTCATGTCTCTCCACGTTTATTCCCCGTGCTATACTCAGGAGAGAGTGAGTTGGTCAAGGAACATCATTAAATTATATTTTTGATTTTCAACAACTCAATTTTGTGCACACCAATCATCATCATTAGCACAATAAATTGTTTTATTTCAAATAATACGTCTCTTTTAATCTTTCAGAATTGAAAAAATTGAATATTTTACGCTAAGCTATTATCTCTTTAGAAAACACTTTAATTAAGTGAATTCCTTATCTTCTGTCAATGTGTACCTTCACACTTTTGAATTTTTTAAAGATGGTATTACGTATCGCGTTGGTGGAATCTTTTTATACTTTATCTGTTAATTGTTGAATTATTTAATTTTCTCCCTATGCGCTTTAAAAGCGAAGCTTCCTATTACAGTCTGTAAACAGCTAGATTCTAGCGGCTTCCCATTTTTCACTTAAACTAAAGGCTTAACAAGCAGGCCTAAAAATATTTAAAAAGATATTGGGCATCTAAAAAACATTTGAATGTTTCAAGGAGGTATGCGTGCTTCATATCCTCATACCTTAAATGATAGAATTTATGGCACAACAGGATAAACTTAAGTATCCATATATAGATAAATTGTTATGAAAGTTATAAATATAGTTTTTCGTGTCTATTTTTAATTTATATTTCTTATTTTTACTTTAATCCTGTTATGCTATAAAATATCATTATTTGGAGTATGGTGGTATAAGATCTTTGATTTTTCTCAATATATTAAAGTATTTTTTTAGTGTGTGGGAATATTTTTAGGCTTGTTTGGCAAGCCTTTTTTAAGTGACTTATATGAGTGGAAAGTCAGCCGTTGAACACTCCCATATTTACGTTTAATAAAAGAGCAAGTTAGCACCATCATCCATTTTTTCAGCAAACAATGTCGTTACAGCTCTTGGTTTGTGAGACGATTCAATAAGAGGTATGCCTTTTTGTACATTTTTACTCACACGCCAACTTTGCTTGTGTTGTGCAAACAAGAGATTTTGATTGATTCAATATAGAACACGTTTGAAATGAAAGAATTTTACGATATTCGAAACACTTATTCAATATCAATAACGTTAGATTATCATTATAAATCAATGCACTATTTCTAAGTTAAACTCGTTAGAATTCGGATTATTTACAAATCAGATTAGATTAAGCATTTTCATTCTCATGAAGTGTGGGGAGACAGTCACAATTCTTGTCAATATTATTAAGGACTTTGATTATCTTTGCAATGAACTTATGAAAATAAGGGGTTATTTTTTTCATCAGAAATCAACTGCAAAATTGCTCTTTGTTTTTTGCGGGTCAGTATTCTGAAATTTTTTAAAAGTAAATATTCTGCTTTGCTTGCTATTCTGTCATCACAATGATAGAGGTTCTCTTCTTTTTTTGCGCCATCAGCATAAAAGAAGGAAACGGGAACATCTAATATATGAGCAATTTCCTGTAAACGTCTTGCACTTACGCGATTTAAGCCTTTTTCATACTTTTGGATTTGTTGGAATGTTACGCCTAAATGACTTCCTAATTGTTTTTGAGAAAACCCCATGACGTTTCTTCTGAAGCGAATTTTTTTGCCTAAAGAAATATCGTAAAAATGTAGATTTTTGGCTTTCACTTGATGTCCCCACCGGTTGCGAGCGCCCTCGCATTAGTATTCCGGGGTCTGGAAGTGCTGACTCAAAACAGCCCCTTGCTTTTAGTGCTGAAAGCACTTGGACATAACAAGAGCCCCCGGAAATTCCGGGATATCCGCAAAAGCGGTTTTATTTCTAGTTTGAGTTTTTCGGGCTTCCAGACCCTATTTGATTGTCGCGTATACAACCAAAAACACAAGCCTCCTTCATAAGGCAATTACTTTCAATCGTCAATTGAAATTACAACAGTGTTTCTTGTTTGTTGTTTCAAGTTTTCACGTAATTAATGCGTATATTATACATAAAAATATTGCTTGAGATACTTTAGATACTTGTAAAAATTGTAAAGCGAAATTAAAGGGTGATGGCAAGGTAATGGGGTGATTTTCTCCTTTACGATTTTATGTTTTCTCCCCCAAATTAGGCTGTTTTCCCGCTTTGAAGAGTACATAAACAGATAAATATTCTTGTCCCGATATGGTATACATAAGATGATATAACTTGTCGTTTTTATTCATCTTAAATCGAGGTATCTCAAATATGTTGTTCGTAAATAGTATAAATTAAAGTCCATGAAATATAACAATCTTTATGTTTAATATAATAAATTTCATTTACCTGAGTTGGTTCAAAATGTTATTATAATTCTTGCTTTTAAGAAGTTCATAAGAGCCATTTTTATTCAGATGCTTGTGTGGTGCAAGCGAATGGTTTTGATTGCTTCAGTATGAACAGGCTGGAATGAGAGAATCTGCTGATATTTTTGGCTTTTGTTACAAGGTGTAAAGCGATATAAATATCTTCATTGTAAAACTCTTTTTTCAGAAATCGTAAATATTGAGATATCATATTGATAGAGACTTGATAACAGTGGGCTTGTAGAGGGAAATTGCATGAGGATTTTTTATTTTTTATGCGTTATTTCTTCATTGTTTTGCAAAGGGCGCGCTTCTGAGGCAAGCATAATGGGAACGCCATCACGAATAGGGTAGGCAAGTTTGGCTTTGAGAGAAATGAGCTCTTGTGTTTTTCGGTTGAAAGAGAGAGTACCTTTCGTCATTGGACAGACGAGCAATTCGAGCATTTTGGGATCTGTGGTCATTTTTTTCATGTTTGGACATTCATTAGTTTAAGCGGTAATCTGTTCCTGTTTGTTTCATGAGCGAGCGTTCTGTTAATGCAAGAAGAGTTTGGGCACGGCTTTCGATATCTGGAGCTTCAAGGAGAGCTTGTTTTTCTGCTGGTGTAAAGGGGATAAGAGCTGAAAAAGCATTAACCAATATAGGTGTAGGGGCTTCTATGATGCTGCTCCAATTATATTCCATTTCATGTATGGTTAGATATTTTTCTACAACGTCGAGTAAGTTCTCTCGGTTAATGCTTTCTTCAATATCAAATTCTTGCAAGTCTTTTATGTTTGATTGGATGAGAGCTGTTCGATAGGATTTTGTGTTTTTCAATTCTTGTTCTAAAGTGAAGCGGCAAACACCTTGTAAGATAATGAACAGTTGTCCGTTTCCTGTTTCACTGTAGTTTGTAATACGCCCTATACAGCCTGTTTTATAAAGTTGTGTAGAGAAGCGATCTGTATCCGATGAAAGTGGTTGAATAATGCCCAATAGACGATCAGTTACCATAACATTTTCAATCATTTCAAGTGATTCTGGTTCAAAAATATTGAGTGATAAAAAACCACCGGGTAGTAAGAGTGCACCTTCTAAAGGAAAAAGAGCAATTTGCTTTGGAAGATCATTTTCGCAATTGTAAGAGATATTACCAGCTTTCATGAGTATTTTGTCACCTTTGTTCGGTAGTTTTAGTCTGTAAATAGTCGCTATTTATGACACTATTGAGAAAGCAGAAAACCTACTTCTTGTGCATTAAAATCATACTTATAAAATATTTGAAGTCCTTATTCTCAAAAAGAATATGAAACCCTATCTTTAAGGTTGAACTGCGCGCGAAAGAATATTGCTTTGCGATCTTTTTAGTGTGTGACGTTTTGCATGATTTTCAAGAGGTATTTTTGTTTATAGCTTTTGATTTTTGTCTTAAATTTCCTAAAATGTGTTGCTTGCAATTTTTGTAAGGTTCAAAAGGGCACTATTATAAATCTTTTGAAGGAGCTTATGCAAGTTTTAAAATGAGAACATTTTCATCACTTTACTAATGACAGTGTGATGAAGATAGGCTATAGGTTTAAATATGCTGGAAAGAGCGTTATCGTTTCTTTCATTCTTTTGCGGGAGAGTGCAGATTGCAAATTTTCGCATTGCCGCCGAAGGGGAAATAGCCCATAATCTCTCAGGCTTTAAGGACCGTAAAAGGAAGAAGGCAGATCTGGAAAGTCGGGAGAACCCGCGCCGAAGGTGTAAGCGAAAAATCTTTTCGCGAGTCTCTCAGGTTGATGACAGAGGGGGCAGAGACGACCATATTCTGTGGGCGTTAGCGCAGCTTTGGAGTTATTATGGGCACAGCACAAGAAACATCTTTTTTAAAAACACTTCCTTTATATGATTTGCATGAAAACGCAGGAGCAAAATTTGGTGCTTTTGCGGGTTGGAACATGCCTTTAACTTATCCTCTTGGCGTTTTAAAAGAGCATCTTCATACGCGTGCACATGCAGGACTTTTTGATATTTCTCATATGAAATTGATTGCGGTTGAAGGGGCACAAGCTGTGGAATTTTTGTCCTATGCTTTTCCCATTGATGCAGCAGCTTTAAAGATTGGGCATTCACGGTATAATTATTTGCTTAATGAGCAGGCTGGTATTCTTGATGATCTTATCATTACCCGTTTGGAAGAGGGTCGTTTTATGTTGGTCGCCAATGCTGGGAATGCACAGGCTGATTTTTTAGAATTGGAAAAGCGTGCGGTTGATTTTGAATGTCAAGTGATTGCCCTTGAAAGGGTATTGCTTGCGCTTCAAGGTCCTGAAGCGGCAGCTGTTCTTGCTGATGCCGATTTACCAGGGAATGAATTGTTCTTTATGCAAGGATTCGAACCACAACAGGATTGGTTTATAACGCGTTCTGGTTATACGGGAGAGGATGGTTTTGAAATTGCTTTGCCTATAGGGCATGCGCATATGTTGGCTGAAAAATTGCTGAGTGATTCTCGTGTTGAGTGGATTGGACTTGCCGCACGCGATAGCTTGCGGTTGGAAGCGGGGCTGTGTTTGCATGGAAATGATATTACCCCTGATACGACACCTATTGATGCGGCTCTAACATGGGCTGTTCCTAAAAGTGTTCGAGAAAAAGCACAATTTTATGGTGCAAAGGCTTTTCTTGAAGCACTGCAAAAAGGACCGGCTCGTTGTCGTGTTGGATTAAAACCGCAAACGCGTCAACCTATTCGTGCCGGTGCGGTGCTTCTTGATGATCAAGGTAATGAGATTGGCATTGTAACATCAGGTGGTTTTGGTCCTTCTTTTGATGGTCCTGTCGCGATGGGTTACGTTCCTGTTGATTTTAAAGTTGAAGGGACACAAGTCTTTACAGAACTGCGAGGCAAAAAGATTGTATTATCAGTTCATTCTCTTCCCTTTGTTGAACAACGTTATTTTAAAGGATGATTTTTTATGTCTAAAACTTATTTTACACATGACCATGAATGGCTTAGCGTTGAAGGGCAAATGGTGACTGTTGGGGTTACGCATTATGCGCAAGAGCAATTAGGGGATTTGGTTTTTGTTGATTTACCACAAAGTGGAACAAAACTTTCCAAAGGAGAGGCGGCGGCTGTTGTAGAATCAGTGAAGGCGGCTTCAGATGTTTATGCTCCTCTTGATGGTGAAGTGGTCGAAATAAATGAAGCCTTGGCTGATAATCCTGAACTGGTAAACCAGAAACCCGAAACAGAAGGCTGGTTATGGAAAATGACATTGCAGGATGAGACACAACTGGAGGGGTTGTTAGATAAAGATGCTTATAAAGCTTTGATTGGATGAGTACCATGATCGAGCGTTCTTTTTCTTCTCGACATATTGGGCTGCGTCCTGATGAAACACAAAAAATGCTTGATGTTTTAGAGCTTGATTGTGTTGAGGCACTTATTTCTCAAGCTGTTCCACACTCTATCCATTTGGGACGTTCACTGAATCTTCCAGAGGCTGCTAGTGAAGGACAAGCCTTGGAAGAACTCTCCCAGATGATGGAGCGTAACCATGTGCACAAAAGTTTTATTGGGCAAGGATACCATGGAACTTATGTGCCTCCGGTTATTTTACGAAATCTGTTTGAAAATCCTGCTTGGTATACTGCTTATACGCCTTATCAAGCAGAAATTAGCCAAGGTCGTTTAGAGCTTTTATTTTATTTTCAGACATTGGTTAGTGAACTAACAGGTTTGCCTGTTTCTGCTGCTTCCCTTCTTGATGAAGCAACTGCTTTAGCTGAAGCCAATGCCCTTGCTGTTCGCTTTTTCCGTGAGAAAAAAACAAAAATTTCTCTTCAGAGTCTTTTACATCCTCAGACTTTGAGTGTTGCGCAAACGCGTGCTGAAACACAAGGGATTCAGATTAGCCAAAATGGCGAAATTGATCCTGATACAGCGGCAATTGTTTTGTCTTGGCCAGATACAAAAGGCTCTTTTCATGATTACAGTGAGATTATAAAAGAGGCAAAGGAAAAGGGAGCTTTCGTTATCGTTGTAGCTGATCCTTTAGCGCTTACCCTTCAGGAGCCACCTTCTCAATGGGGGGCAGATATCGTTGTTGGCACTATGCAGCGTTATGGCGTTCCGATGGGATTTGGTGGTCCACATGCTGGTTACCTTGCCGTGAGTGATGCGTTAACGCGTCTTATTCCAGGGCGTATTGTTGGTCAATCCGTGGATACCAAAGGACGCGTTGGTTTTCGTTTAGCTTTGCAAACACGTGAACAACATATTCGGCGCGATAAAGCGACGTCAAATATTTGTACAGCGCAGGCTTTGTTGGCTAATATGGCAACCGCTTATGCTGTTTGGCATGGGCCAAAAGGCTTACAAGAAATTGCGCAGCGAATTCATCATTTAACATGTCGTTTTGTTGCTGGTTTAGAAGCAGCAGGGGTTCATGTTGAAGGGAAAAGCTTTTTTGATTGTGTGAGTATTTCTGTTAAGGGAAAAGCGCGAGAAATTGCGCATCAAGCCAAAATAGGTGGGCGCCTTATTCGTGTTCTCGATGATGACACTATTGCAATCAATTTTGATGAATTATCAACAGAAGAAGATGCTGGTGCTTTAGCGCAGCTTTTGGGGGCACAACTCTTTGATAAGGTTTCTCCACGACTCTTTGGAAAAAAACGGGATGCTGCTTTTCTTTCTCAGCCTTTTTTTCATGCTGTTCATTCAGAGACAGATATGATGCGCTTTTTGCGTCGTTTAGCGGATAAGGATTTGGCGCTGGATCGCGCTATGATCCCTCTTGGTTCTTGTACAATGAAGCTTAATGCAGCTGCTGAATTGATGCCTGTGAGCTGGGCGAGCATGGCCAATATACACCCCTTTGTTTCACAAGAGGATGCAGCGGGTTATTTGGAGATGATCAACCAGTTAAATGCGTGGTTGTGTGAAATTACAGGATTTGCGCAAGTTTCTTTTCAGCCAAATTCTGGTGCTCAAGGTGAATATGCTGGGCTTTTGGCTATCCGACGATATTACCAATCACGAGGAGAACATCAACGTACAGTTTGTCTTATTCCTGCATCTGCGCATGGTACCAATCCAGCTTCGGCTCATATGGCAGGGATGGAAGTCGTTGTGGTAAAATGTTTAAGCGATGGTGATGTTGATGTAGACGATCTCAAGATGAAAGCGCAATTGCATAAAGATAAATTGGCTGCTCTTATGATTACTTATCCTTCAACCCATGGTGTTTACGAGGAAAGCATTAAGGAAATTTGTTCTATTATTCATGAAAATGGCGGACAAGTTTATTTTGATGGTGCTAATCTCAATGCCCTTGTGGGGCTTGCTCGTCCTGCGGATATTGGCGCTGATGTTTGTCATATGAATCTTCATAAAACATTTGCTATTCCTCATGGTGGTGGTGGTCCTGGTATGGGACCAATTGGAGTTGCAGTGCATCTCAAACCATTCTTACCAGGTCATGAACAGGATGGGACAACACATGCGGTTTCTGCTGCTCCTTATGGAAGTGCGTCTATTCTTGCAATTACATGGATGTATATTCGAATGATGGGGGCTGATGGCTTAAAATATGCAACACAAATAGCCATTTTAAATGCCAATTATATTGCTGCACGTCTTTCAGCTGCTTATTCCATTCTTTATCGGGGCAAGCATGGACGTGTTGCTCACGAATGTATTGTGGATACACGCGTGTTGAAAGAGCAGTATGGGGTGAGTGTTGATGATATTGCAAAACGTCTCATTGATTATGGATTCCATGCGCCTACGATGTCGTTCCCTGTTCCGGGAACTTTGATGATTGAGCCAACGGAATCTGAACCAAAAGCAGAGATTGATCGTTTTTGTGATGCTTTACTCTCTATTGCTGAAGAAGCGAAAAAAGTTGGTAGCGGGGTTTGGCCAAAAGACAATAATCCATTGGTGAATGCCCCCCATACAGTGGTAGATACTTTAGATGATGCTTGGGCACGACCCTATTCGCGACAAGAAGCTGCTTTTCCCAACAGTTCTCTTGATCCAGCCAATAAATATTGGCCTCCTGTATCGCGTATTGATAATGTTGCGGGAGACAGAATGCTCATTTGTTCGTGTCCACCATTGGGAAATACCTATTAAATAACAAATATATATTTAATTTGTTTATTTGCATGAACGAAAAAAGCCCACACATTTTGTGTGGGTTTTGTACTTGTTGATCATGTTACTATGGAATTATTTGTCTATTTTCTAGAATTTTGCATTGTTTTTTATAACATGAGCAAAATCGAAAAAGTCGACAAAAAGCTGTGTTTTGTCGGCAATAGGCATGCTCTCCTTTGTCTTCTACCGTATGACATGGTTTTAGTGACTAGTCGGCATCGGTCTAGCCAGCTAATTCATGTAAACGAGAGTGAAAACCTATGAGGATAGGATCCCGTCTGTTGCATGTGTTGTGATATACTCCTTCTCACTAAGGTGACGACGACTGGTTGTAGAAGAATAAAATCAATTTTAGTGTTTTTGATGATAAAGACACGCGAAACTCTGTTGTTGCATCTTTTCGAGTCAAGAATTGTCTAAATATTTCTCTTTAATCTGCTGTTTATAAATATGACGCAAAAATATGTAAGAACACCTGTCAGAATGAGCAAACGTAAAGCCAAATGTATTATGTTTTTTTTTACAAGGGGTCTTATAAAAGCCGGCACATCTTTCCACTTCATTGCAAGTCAGTTTGTGACTTTACGGCGCTGTTTTCCTAAGAGCTCGTGTGCTTTAGCTGTTGCCTGTAAATCAACATCCAAACTTAATGCAGCGACATGTTTTGAGTCAGAGATTGAGAAAAAAAGAGCTTTATGAGAGTTCCAGCTTTTGTCTGTCAGATGAGGGCGGGGGGATTGTGTATTTCTGTTGACGTAACCTTTGAAACTGGAAGACAATCTCATTTGGGAAAATGTAAAGCCGTAAAGGTGAAAATCAATCCTCAGTTTGCCATCTCCTCTTAATTCAGCTTTGCGGCTTTCAAAAGCATTTAAAGAAATATTATTTTTAATAATGGGGATTACACATTGCTCCATATTTTTATTTATTGTGTTCTTTAGTGGGGGAATGATCCTCATGTAAAACAGAACGCTCCAAAAAGAATATATTTGGGTTGTTAATTCACATGTTTGTTTAAAAGAGATATTTCGCTCCTAATCCCATTTCGCGACGGCGCTTGTGAATGGTGTAAGGGTAAATCCATTGATCCCCCAATCTTTACGCTTCATAACGGAGTAAGCCGGCACTATTATACACTTTGCCAGCGCCTAATGTTATAGCTCTTGGCACTATGGTTCATAAGAGGCATTATTCTTTTCTTAAATCATTTTTATCTACACATAGTCCAGCTTGTGGTATGCAAGCGAATGATTTTAATTGGGAAATTAATTTTAAAAACTTTGTAGTAGATTCTTTTTTGTCAATTTATGGGGAAAGGCTAAGTTTTTGTATTTTAGGTGAAAGCTACTTCCATAAAACAGTCCATCAACTTGTCTGTTTTGAGATTTCTGTGAATGTACGGTGTCTATGACCATTCTGTGTGGTTGATTGTTGTAAAATCTTTTGTAAAAGCCCCTCAATTTTCTAAAATGATGATTTTTATCAATTTATTTTTTTAAAGAGTTTTTATGTGTAAATGTATTTATAGCGGGAGCCAAGAGATGTTAGAATTTCATTGGGAAGGGTATCGGCATCTATAGATACTTTTTCAAGTGTTTGATGGGGACCAATGAGTTCTACCCAGTCACCAGTTTGAGGTTTTTGTTCAAGATCGGTCGTATCTACAATAATGGAATCCATAGAAACCCGCCCAACCATGGGAAGTTTGTGCCCGTTGAAATAAACAGTTCCTTTATTCGAAAGAGTACGGAGCCAGCCGTCTGCGTAGCCTATAGAAATGGTTGCAAGAGTGCTTGGTCTGTTGGTTATAAAGCTTTCTGCATAACCAACAGGTGCTCCTATATCAACAACGCGGCTTTGAATGACTTGGGCTTCAAGTTTTAAAACAGGTTTCAAAGGTGATGGGTGTTTTCCCCGCGGATCAACTCCGTAAAGTGCAATGCCTGGACGAACAAGATCAAAATAAAAATCTGATCCTAGAAAGATACCTCCAGAATTGGCAAAGGAAACTTTGCAAGCAGGCAATTGCGCAAGGATCGTTTTGAAAGAAGTCAATTGGGCATAATTTGATGGGTGGGTATCATCTTCTCCGTTAGAAAGATGACTAAGAATGTATTTTATTTCTGCTTTTTCGAAAATTGTAGGGTGTTTGATGAGTTTTTGCAATTCTTTTTGATCCAGTCCTAATCGGTTCATATGGGTATCGATTTGAACAATTGCTGGAAATTTTTTATCTTTTTTTTGACAAATTTTTTGCCAATTTTCAATGGCATTCCAAGAGTTTAGAACAGGAACAATACCAGATTGTGCGACAAACTCTTCTGCTAAGTGTGGAAGTCCATTCAGAATGGCAATTGTGACATTTGATGGTAAAATGCTTTTTAATTGGAGTGCTTCTCTGATTTGGGCGACAAAAAAAGTGCGACAACCAGCTTGGTAAAGGGCAGGAGCAATTTTGTGTGCTCCTAATCCATAGGCATTTGCTTTTACAACTGCTGAACATTGTGTTGGAGCTACACGTTTGGCTAAAGTAATATAATTGGCAACAATGGCACTGACATCGATGGTTGCTACAGCTGTATAGAGTGATGTATTTATTTCATCATTAACGGATTTGTTCATTTTAAAAGCTTATCTGTGTTCGTGAAATACGGAGTTTTTTTGGTTGTTTCATTGAGGTTCTTTACGATATAGGGGAAAGACACTATTTGCTATGGTCAAAATCATTAAGAAGCCTATGCTGCCATTAAAGTCGTTTTTTATGTAAAATGGTACTCTGGATATAAGAGATAGTTTAGTTTTATTTGTGTTGTTATCAACATGGTATCTTCTAATGATTTGTAAAACATAGACTTTTTTACTTATTTTCCCTCGTTTAGGCATATAAAAAAATAAACATAGTTTATTGTATTGTATCATTTTGAAGAGTGCAATGTTAGACTATTATTGCTGGTGTGATTGTTGTGATTAAATATTGCATTGGCTTCTTATTTAGAGAAGGTAAAATGATTAAATTAACCACGTTAAGTCAATGTATTACAAGTTTTTTACCATGAGGGGGAAGATCACTCATCTGTGCAATTTTGGATGTCGTCTCATGCACTTAAAATTATTTTTATTGAATGGAAAACAGTGTGTAAACACTTTTTGATACATTAAAAACTGTTGATTTAGAAAACTCGTTGATTTGGATATTATTTGTTTTCAAGATGGATTGGGTATCCAGTATTTACTTTCTAGTCTTTGATTGGTTTTAAGTGAAATCAATTTTATCGCTTATAGAGCGCGCTAGATTCATTTATTTAATTTTGACATAAAAGTGTTAACCTTGAGGCTTTTGTTTTAAGAAAATTGTTGGCAGATGGTTGTGCAAGTACTATATCACGTCAAGGATTCGAAATTTAACGTTCAATAAAATATAGGGAAGAGTATGAATACGTCTGCTACCAATGTTCCGTCAAGCATCAGCAGCGTTGCAAATTTTCCGATTCCTGAGAATGTGTTCGCCCTTACTGTCCAAGAGGTTTGTCACTACACAGATCGGTTATTTAAATTCCGTCTGAATCGTCCGGAAAGTTTTCGTTTTCGTTCGGGTGAGTTTGTTATGATCGGTTTGCCAAATGCAGAAAAGCCGATTTATCGCGCTTATTCGATTGCAAGCCCCTTTTGGGATGAACAGCTTGAGTTTTTTTCGATAAAAGTTCCAGGGGGACCTTTAACCGAGCATCTCCAAAAAATTAAAATTGGTGATACAGTTCTCATGCGTAAAAAATCTACAGGAACGCTGGTTCTTGATGCTCTTATTCCTGGAAAACGTCTTTATCTTCTTTCAACTGGGACGGGAATTGCTCCTTTTGCAAGCCTTATTCGTGATCCTGAAACTTATGAAAAGTTTGCAGAAGTTGTCCTTATTCAAACAACGCGCGAAAAGAATGAGTTAATTTATGCAAAAGATCTTGTTTCCTCTTTGCAACAAGATCCACTCATTGGAGAGTATGCACAACAGTTGAGATTTTATCCTATGACTACTCGTGAATCTTCTGAGCATATGGGGCGTATTACGACTGTTATGGAAAGTGGGGACTTTTTTGAAACAACAGGCCTTCCTAAAATTCATCCTGATGAAGATCGGGTGATGATTTGTGGTTCCATGGCAATGTTAAAAGATTGCGCAAGGATGTGTGAAAGCTTTGGTCTTGTTGAAGGGGCCAATAATGCTCCTGCTACTTATGTTGTAGAGCGCGCTTTTGTGGAGTAATGGGTGGGAAAATTGGTGCTTTATCTTCTTTCAAAGCGGTACGGATTTTTTTTCCTTTTGCAAGCTTTATTCGTGATTCTGACACTTATGAAAAATTTTCAGAAGTTGTTCTTATTTAAATAACGCGCGAAAAGAATGAGTTAATTTGTGCAAAAGATCTTGTTTTCTCTTTGCAACAAGATTCATTCATTGGGGCATATGCACAACAGTTGAAATTTTATCCTATGACTACTTGTGAGCTTTCTGAGCATATGGGGCGTATTACGACTGTTATGGAGAGTGGGAGCTTTTTTGAAACAATAGCACTCCCCAAAATTCATCTCGATGAAGATCGGGTGATGATTTGTGGTTCCATGGCAATGTTAAAAGATTGCGTAAGGATGTGTGAAAGCTTTGGTCTTGTTGAAGGGGCTGATATTCTTGCACTTTATATTAGATTGTAGAAAGAGCTTTTTTCGAGGGAGAGGGAAGTTGTGATGCGGTATATGCTAATGCAGTAATCGAATCCCAATCACTTATTGCAATGAGTTGTTGGGGCGCTATCCAAGAACCACCAACGCAGAAGACATTGGGCAGTTGGAGCCATTGTGTTGCACTTTTTTGTGTAATACCGCCTGTTGGGCAAAACCGGATATCAGAGAAGGGAGATGCTAAAGCTTCGATGAAGGAAATACCCCCAGTAGCTTCAGCAGGGAAAAATTTAAGATATGAATAGCCTTTGTTTAATGCTTGCATGAGTTCACTTGGGGTCATTGCACCGGGAAGAAGGGGAATTTCACTATTTTTTGCACAATTGATTAGTTCATTGGATAATCCGGGGCTTACAATAAACTTGGCTCCAGCTTGTTCGGCTTTTTCGTAATGTGTTGTGTTGAGAATTGTGCCGGCTCCAACAATTGCTTCAGGGACTTCTTGTGTAATTTTCTGAATTGCTTTGAGGGCATTTGGTGTTCGCAAGGTGATCTCAATTGTTTTTAATCCACCTTTGACAAGAGCGCGTGTTAAGGGTACAGCACTTTGTAGATTGTCAATGAGTAAAACAGGTATAACAGTTTGTCCTTGGAGATATAATAAAAGCTTTTCTCTTTTTTGGCACATGATATTTTTTCTTCTTGGTGATGATATTATTTGTATCGTTTGATTAAGCACAATATGTTAAAGAGTACATGAATAAATCTTGAAATTGAATGAAACGCGCGTTATGGCAAAACACATGGAAAAGAATTTTAAAGTTGCTGCACTTTATTGCTTTGCAGATTTGAAGCATTATCATCAATTACAAAAACCTTTGCAGGATTTATGTCAAGCAAAGGATATCAAAGGCACTCTGCTTTTAGCACAAGAGGGCATTAATGGAACAGTTGCTGGTTCTTGTGATGCGATTGAGGCATTGGTGGATTTTATTACGGCTGAGCCAGCGTTTCAAACGCCGGAGATTAAATATTCATGGGCATCAAAAATGCCTTTTCATCGCATGAAAGTGCGGTTGAAAAAAGAGATTGTGACAATGGGGGTTGAAGGGGTTGATCCGCTAAAAGTTGTTGGTACTTATGTCGATCCTGAAGATTGGAATGCTCTTATTCAAGATGAAGAGACAATTTTAATCGATACACGGAATGACTATGAATATGCGATAGGGAGTTTTCAAGGAGCGATTGATCCGCAGATTAAAACATTTCGCGAATTTCCTGAATGGGTGCGTAAACATGAGGCTGAGTTAAAGAAAAAAAAGAAAATTGCCATGTTTTGTACAGGTGGTATTCGGTGTGAAAAATCAACAGCTTATGTTCGTGATCTTGGTTATGAGCAAGTCTACCATCTAAAAGGAGGTATTCTAAAATATTTAGAAAAAATTCCAAAAGAGAAAAGTTTATGGTGGGGTGAGTGTTTTGTTTTTGATGAGCGTGTTTCTGTTCAACATGGTCTTGAAGAATGTGGACGCGAATTATGTCGCGCGTGTCGTTCTCCTCTTAATGCTGAAAGCAAATTATCGCCTCATTATGAGGAAGGTGTTTCCTGTGATGCTTGTTATAACACGCGTAGTGAAGCCGATAGAGAGCGCTTTCGTGAGCGCCATAGGCAATTTCAATTGTTGAAGTTGCGTGCAATTGATTCTCATCAAGGGACATAAGGATATCGCAGTGTAGGGCTTTAAATTGTAGCGTTTTTCTCTTAAATTTAAGAGAGAAGAGTTTTTTAATATTAGTAGAAAAATATTTTATAAGACCGGATATTATTCGGTCTTTTTGTTTATGTTAAATTATTTGACTTATAAGTAATCATTATAGATTGTTTACTTTCTTTGACTTTATAGGATTGAGTATTTCAAATACTTTTCATTTTAAAATAGAAAAGCCGTTCACCAACAGCGCAGAGGAGGGAGATTATAGTTTAAGAGAAAAGCGTATGAATAAGATGTGATTAAAAAGCAGATGCTAGGTGGAAAAATAAAATGATAATAGGAGTTTATGATTTCAGAATTTAATATAATACATTAATTTATAATGATAATTTATTATTCATTCGAATAAAAGAGTTCAATATTGTGAACTTTGTTGCTTTCAGATTAGATGAGAACGAATCGCGTAAAATTCATTCACTTGTACGTTGCAAATGGGAGCAACGTGTGGACAAAAATCATTTTAGATAAGGTGTTATGAAACATTTCAATGTAGGAGTTTCTGCAATATTGGGAGTTGGCAGATAGAATGGGAGCGTTTGTTTTTAATTTCATAAGTATAAAGAGGGTGAGATGTAGTTGATCTATATCATACAAGCTATATTATACGGGGAATTCTTCATGATATTTTGCTTAAGCGATGCTGTGAAATGAATGTGGAAGTAGGGATGTTTTTTAGGATGTAAATGAGAAAGATAATGGTGTTTTGTTGGGGGAAGGACACGTTATCTTTAAAGATTATGGTGCTTCAGTCGTTACTATCCTCAGTCTTCAATGTTGGTCATCTTTGCATTTGAGAGGATATATAAGAGGTACTCCTTTTTTCAATTGTTTTTTATTTGTGATACGCAAAAGAATGATTTTAATTGATTCATTGTAAGAGGGTTGAAATAAGAGGATTTTATAATGGGATTTTTGTTTAAGGGTACAATAATAAATTATCATTATAAATTAATGTTTTGAGTAATTTATTTGCGTTATTTTCTGCTGCAGATATTAGGAGATAGAATAGGGTAAAGAAACGAGGGGCTTTAAACGCAAGACAGTGATTTATGTTGTACGGATAATGTAAGGGTGTGATCTCATGAAAGCGGATGGATGGCTTTGTCTGGGGGAGAGTGTTGTTTTTTCGCATCATTTTATCTTTAAGAATTAAAAAATGTTTAAAATTAAAAAAATGATTGAAATGAGAAAGAATTCGTTTTATAGGATGCCTTGCCCAAAGTCGCACGTGCCTGTGGGTGTCCGCTGGTTCTCAAATGGTGAGATTAACCGGTACGGTACCTGGAACTAACCGCTCCAGTCATTCTTACAGCCAATTGCAAGAATGAGGACATCTTGAAGCAACGACGGTGCGGGCCTTTCTGGTGTCTTCCAGCTTTTAAATGCTGGGATAACTATAGAGGCACACCTCATTGCCTTCAGTGCGGAAGTGGTTTTCTCAACTCCAATCAAAAAGGCAGATAAAATAGAATAACGCGGTTTCGCGCTGTTCTTTCGCAGCATGCAATGCTAATTTCTGGTTTTTTGTAATCAGAATGGGGATGGTTGTTGTGTGTTTTTTGTCCTTTAGCTTTTGGCAGCTTTGGCTGTCTAAGCATAGAGTGGGGGAGCGTTCCCTCAAGGAGAATTGCAGATGGCAACGCAACGTATTCGCGATTTTCTTGCAACACATCGTTCTGAAGGTCCATGCTTAATTGTTGACCTTGATGTTGTTCGTGATAACTATTTAAATTTTGAAAAAGCTCTGCCGCAGTCTCGTATTTTTTACGCAATAAAGGCAAATCCAGCTCCTGAAATCTTGCGTTTGCTAAGTTCTTTAGGATCTTCTTTTGATGCGGCTTCTGTTGCAGAAATTGAAATGGCTTTAAAAGCAGGAGCAACGTCAGAGCGTATTTCTTTTGGAAATACGATTAAAAAAGAGCGTGATATTGCACGAGCATATGCATTGGGAGTTTCACTTTATGCTGTTGATTGTGTTGAAGAAGTGGAAAAAATTGCGCGTGTTGCTCCAGGAGTACGTGTTTTTTGCCGTGTTCTTACCGATGGCAAAGGTGCAGAGTGGCCATTGTCACGCAAATTTGGTTGTGTTCCAGATATGGCGGTTGATGTTCTAAGACGGGCACACCAATTGGGTTTGCAAGCCTATGGTGTTTCTTTTCATGTTGGATCTCAGCAGGTTGATTTGAGTGCGTGGGATCGTGCTTTATCGGATGCTTCTACAGTTTTTAAGCGTTTGGAACAAGAAGGCATTTCACTAAGGTTGGTGAATATGGGGGGCGGTTTTCCAACGCGTTATTTGAAAGATGTCCCTACAGAACAAGCTTATGGTACAGCAGTTTTTGATTCATTGAAAAAGCATTTTGGTAATCGTATCCCTGAGACGATTATTGAGCCAGGACGTGCGATGGTTGGCAATGCTGGTGTTATTCGTACAGAAGTTGTTCTAATATCTAAAAAAGCTGATAACGATAATGTACGATGGGTTTATCTTGATATTGGGAAATTTAATGGTCTTGCTGAGACTATGGATGAAGCCATTCGTTATCCTATTGAGACACCTCATGATGATAAGGTGATGGAGCCTTGTATTTTGGCTGGACCGACATGCGATTCGGCAGATGTTCTCTATGAAAAAACACCTTATCCGCTTCCTCTATCCCTAACGATAGGAGATGAAATATTGATTCATGGAACGGGTGCTTACACAACAACTTACGCATCGGTTGCTTTTAATGGTTTTGAGCCTTTACGATCATATGTGATCTGACATTTCCTTTTAACTATAGTTTTTTAGATTTTTTGCTATGCTCGTCATGGCGCTGTAAGAGGGCGGTTATAGAGATGAACATGATTAATTTTCAAACAAAAGATGGGGCATGTTTTACACTTTTATTGGAGCAAGAAGCCGATAAGCCTTATCGAGAAAATTTGCTTGATTCAATGATGGGGTATGGACGTAAACGTAAATCATCAGAGGTTTTACGTCGTGGTCGTTTGGCTGCTCAAGGGCTCTCTTTTGTGGTTAAAAATGTGTTTGGAGAGCTTGTGGGAAGTGTCCGTCTTTGGCATGTTTCTTTTTCTAAAGAAAAAAATGAAACACAACATGCTTTACTTTTAGGCCCCTTGGCTGTTGCGTCTGAATGTGCTGGTATGGGAATAGGATCAATTTTAGTCCGCCATGCAATTGAAACAGCAAAAAAATTGGGATATGGCGCCATTTTGCTGGTAGGGGATTTTGAATTTTATCAACGTTTTGGCTTTTCAAATAGTTTAACAGAAAATTTGGCAATGCCTGGTCCTTACGAAAAACATCGCTTTCAAGCGTTGGAACTGATACCACATTATCTTTCTGGGTGTTATGGCACTTTGGTTCCTAGTGGAGAACGAGAAGTTTCAAATCGTTTTCAGCATCATAAAGTCGCTTGAAGATAGTGTTTATTTCGTTTTTCAGCAGCTGCCATTGAGAAGAGCATACCGTTTTGACAGTGCCAAGGTATTTAGCGGTACAAAGTTTTGGGGAGTTGTATTGCGATTTTATTATATGGCTTTTTCTTTATGGGGCTGGTTTCTTATTTTTGATAATTTCAGTTAAGTGAGTAAGAATATATTTTAAGCTCATTTTTTGAAATAGTGTCTTATTTTATAATACTGAAGGAACCGGATTTTTGAGTTGTCTTGTGTTCTTTTAAAGTCGCTATCATCATACAGTTTTCCAGTTTTCAATATCGTTGATAAATCTTGCATCAAAACGGTTGGATGTTTTACTTTTTTCTTAAACAGTTTTTATTTCTTTGCTTTTTATGTGCAAGGGAATGGTTTTGATTGATTCAATAGAGAGATATTTTGAGAAATTTTATACAATTTTAGCGCTTGTTGAAAGAGAAGGGGCTTAAGAAAGAAAAATATGCAGCAGTAGAATCAAAATTGTAAGTATCAGCTTTTTTTAAAGAGTGTAAAAAAATAAAATTACATGTTTAAAAGCAGCTTTTTTGAAAAAAATATATCATTACTTTTTTGCTATAAAGGTAAATCGTTTTGCAATTGGCATGAGAGTATCAAATACAAAATGATTTTCTCATGTAAAATTTTGCATTCAGAATCAAAAAAAAACGTTATCCTACACATTATAAGAGAAATATGTGCGTGAATAAAAATCATAAGAATCATAAATCTTTTATGAATATTCTTGTAAGAATCAAAAGAGTGAAGGGCAAAGAATCTTTTAATCTTTTGTGCCCTATGGTGATAAATCAAAAATCTTATAGAAATGGCTGCTTTATCTTTATGGTGTGGAGCACTTTAGATAAGCTCTTTGTTTACCGATCATCTAGAACAATTTTTGTATGCGAGAAGTTGTTTTTAAGTGCGGAAAGAGCCCGCATTAAAAGAATTTTTATCAGAAGAATCATTTAGAATCATATGCTTATTTATACTGTCTCTTGAGACAAGATAAAGTGCATAGGAAACGAGGAAAGTGATAAGGATAAAAAATATTTCTCAATTTTAATTAAGCTTAGTGATTTGGTGGTGAATCCATGAGAGGTGGTATTTTTTTGAGAAATATGGTCATAAATGTCAAAACACCAAAGATGATGGTTATGATAAAGAAAATATCACTAATAGCCATAATGGTTGCTTGTATGCGTACCATACCAAACAATTGAGAAAGAGCCAGAGTATAGGAATCAAAGGTTTCTGTTTTGAATAATACAGTAAGATTTGAAAGCATTTCAGTTGCTTGTCTGTTTGCGTAGTTAAGAGTTTCGGCTATTCGTTCATGATGGAAGTCTGTGCGTTTTGTTATGAGAGTGTTGATAATGGCAAGCCCTACAGCCCCACCTAGATTCCGGGTGAGATTAAAGAGTCCAGAAGCATTTTGCATCCGTTCTGGTGGGAGTGTTCCCAAGGCAATATTATTAATAGGAACCATACATAACATTACAGAAGCACCACGGAAAACTTGCGGCCAAAAAAGCTGCCAAAAATCCCAGTTATCTGTGATAGAGCTCGCCATCCAAATACCTATTGCAAAACCAAAAAGTCCTATTGCCATCATTAAACGTGCATCCATTCGTGCTGAAAGAAATCCAGCAAGCGGGGCAGTTAATAACATGACGAATCCTGAAAGAAACAATGTTTCTCCAATCATGAGAGCATCAAAGTGGCGGATTTGGCTTAAATAGACAGGATAAAGGTACGTGAGTCCATAAAGGCCTATTCCCAATGAAAAGGAAAAAATGGATGCAGCTGAAAAATTAAAATTAGAAAAAGTAGAGAGATCTACAATGGGTTCTTTTACTGTAAAAGCACGCCAGAAGAATAAGGCTGCAGCAAGAATCATGGTAATGAACAAATCCCGAATCAGCGTATCACTCAGCCAATCATGACGTGCTCCTTCTTCTAGAATATACTCTAAAGTTCCCAAGAAAGTAGCCATAGAAATGAATCCTAACCAATCAAACTTCTTCATTAAAGAGGGATCAGCTTTATCAAAATCAATTAATTTCCAAGCGAGAATTGAGATGATAATCCCGCAGGGTACATTGATGAGAAAGAGCCAATGCCATGATGAGAGATGACAAATATAGCCTCCCACGGTTGGACCAATGGTGGGGGCCAATGTTGCTACTAGTCCAACAATAGGGGTAACAATTGGGCGTTTGGAAGGAGGAAAAAGAACATAAGAGGCGACAAAAACGCTTGGGATAATTCCTCCACCAATAAAACCTTGTAGTGCGCGATACAAAATCATCTCTCCAATAGATGTTGCTGTTGCACAAAGAACAGAAGTAATCGTAAACCCGATCGCTGATATGGTGAAGAAAACACGTGTTGAAAGCAATCTTCCTAAAAATCCAGAAAGCGGCAACATGATGACTTCAGCGATGAGATAGGAAGTTTGAACCCATGAAATTTCTTCAGAGCTTGCTGTAAGACCCGCTTGAATTTCAGCTAAAGAAGAGGAAACGATTTGGATATCTAAGATTGCCATAAACATGCCAAAAGACATAGCTATAAAAACTACAATTTTGCGCATTCCTATGCGTTCTTGAGACTGTATGAGCTCTGGTATGGAAGATGTCATAGTAAGATCTTCTACTTTTTTATAAGAGACTTTTATCTTGTGGCTTTGTACGTGTATCAATTTTCACCGAAACACTCATTCCTGCTCGGATATGTCCGGTTTTTAAGACTTCTTCTGGAATAGAAATACGTACGGGAATGCGCTGGACAATCTTTGTAAAGTTACCGGTAGCATTTTGTGGAGGCAGAAGAGAAAAAACAGCGCCTGTTGCGGGCGAAATAGAAAGCACTGTTCCTGTAAAAACATCATTTTCGAAGGCATCAACAGAAATATAAGCTTTTTGTCCGGTATGAATGTCTTGTAGCTGTGTTTCTTTATAGTTTGCTTCAATATAAAGTGCATGTATGGGGACTAACGCCGCAAGACGTTGGCCATTTACAACAAAATCTCCCGTTTTTGCTGTTAAATTTCCTATAACTCCATCAAATGGCGCTCGTATAATGGTCGAATCAAGATCACGTTGTGCTTTTTTACGCGAGAGCTCTAAACTCTTTGTTTCGCTTTCTGTTTCACTTCGTTGCGCTTCTAGCACTCGGATATTTGCACGTGCTGAAGCCATTTTTGCATCCGCTCTGTTAACATTCGCAATGGCTTGTTCATAAGCGGATTTGGCATCATCAACATTGGATTGAGGAGCATAACGATTGGCTTTCAGTTCTGTTACACGTTTTAAGGTGAGTTGTGCATTGGTTGCTATGGCTGAAGCGGCTGCTTTTTGTGCTTTTGCATCATCTAAAGAACTACGAGCGGCTGTGATTTGCGCATCAATGCGTAGAAGTGTTTTTTTCTGTGTGTCAAGATGCGCTTCTGTTTGATCCAAGGCTATTTGATAATCACCATTGTCTAAGTAAAATAAAACATCGTCCTTTTTTACAACTTGGTTGGCTTTAATGGCAATTTTTTCAATATATCCATTTAATTTAGTCGCAATAGCGGCTATATCTCCTTGTACATAGGCATCTTCAGTGGACAGCATATAACGCCATTGCGTCGTCCACTTATAGCTAAACCAAAG
Source organism: Bartonella sp. AP258QHHD (assembly GCF_042196145.1). NCBI lineage: Bacteria > Pseudomonadati > Pseudomonadota > Alphaproteobacteria > Hyphomicrobiales > Bartonellaceae > Bartonella > Bartonella sp. AP258QHHD. Next base: position 1,468 of record NZ_JBHIPR010000045.1, on the reverse strand, counting down.
TACAAAAAGCGCAAAGACGATAAGAAGAGCCTTGATTACTTTTTTTCGTTTCGTTTTAT
>NZ_JBHIPR010000045.1:0-1366 GCF_042196145.1 Bartonella sp. AP258QHHD | reverse complement strand
TTTATCGAGATTTTTTGTTGAAAAAATGGTCTCAGATACGGACATGATTTTATACTTTCAATATTTATGTTCTAACGAGTATAATAAGCCTCTCACTCTAGGGTAGGGTGATATATGCACGGACGATAAGAGCTTTTCCAACAATAAGGCGATCCCTGCTACATAATGCTAAATATATAAACTTGCAAGTTAGAGATCTTATTGTCAAGTTAGATGTCTTATTTTATTGCGCATTTTTTACAAAGACCTCGTACTTCTAGGGCGCTTTTGTGTGCTTGGAAGTCAACCGCTTGAACCATCTGTTTTAAACTTGATACAATCATTTGATTTTGTATTTCGTGGACTGTGCCACAGTTTAGGCATCTTCAGTGGACAGCATACAACACCATTGCGTCGTCCACTTATAGCTAAACCAAAGTACAAAAAGCGCAAAGACGATAAGAAGGGCCTTGATTACTTTTTTTTTGTTTCATTTTATCGAGATTTTTTGTTGAAAAAATGGTCTCAGATACGGACATGATTTTATACTTTCAATATTTATGTTCTAACGAGTACAATAAGCCTCTCACTCTAGGGTAGGGTGATATATGCACGGACGATAAAAGCTTTTCCAACAATAAGGCGATCCCTGCTACATAATGCTAAATATATAAACTTGCAAGTTAGAGATCTTATTGTCAAGTTAGATGTCTTATTTTATTGCGCATTTTTTACAAAGACCTCGTACTTCTAGGGTGCTTTTGTGTGCTTGGAAGTCAACCGCTTGAACCATCTGTTTTAAACTTGATACAATCGTTTGATCTTGTATTTCGTTGACTGTGCCACAGTTTTCGCAAATTATAAACGTTGTAAGTTCATGTTGACAGTTTTCAGGGTGTAAACAGACCATAAAGGCATTTACACTTTCAAGACGATGAATACACTTTAACTGTACGAGTTTTTCTAACGCACGATAAACTTGGAGAGGTGCGCGAAAACCTTCTTCGCGTAAGTGATTGAGAATCGCATAAGCACTTAAAGGCCCTTTTGCATTTTTTAAAGTATTTAAAACCAATGTTTGGTTACGCGTCAGTTTAGATGACATTGACATCTTCCTTTTGCTCCCATGGAAAAGCATAAAGCGTGTAAGATATTTATGCAATGGTGATTATATAATATGTACTCTATCTTTAGCCTTTTACATGACATCCTTGCGATATGTAAGAAAAGTTACAATCGTTGTGAGGGGAGGGTATTATAATCTGAAAGCCGCCGCTATCAGGCATGAAAGTTTTATACGCTTCTTATTTTTCCAATAATGTTTTGAAATAGGATTTTTTGTTCAATATTTTATTGGTAAAGTTTGGGTTATTTTATTTAAAAAAAA
>NZ_JBHIPR010000044.1:0-31702 GCF_042196145.1 Bartonella sp. AP258QHHD | reverse complement strand
GGTCATATCCACTAAACCAGCATGAAATAAGGCATTTGGCAAAAGAAGATAAGTTGGAACCTGTGGAACAACCGCTCTAATACCTAGCTCAGGCGGAACATCAAGCGGTATAGAGAGATTAGATGAAGGTTCCAAAGCATCAGAGGACTGAGAAGGCTTTGGTTCAACAGGGGCAGAAGGAGGAGAAACAGTATCCAGAGATGAAGTGTCCTCCGGAGCAGAGGGCTCAGATGGCAGAACATCATTAGTAGAATCTTCAACTGGAACAAACGGTGCAGGCATAGGTTGCACAGCAGAAGGAGCCTCCGGAACTGTTGGTACAGAGGGAGGCTCAGACGGAACTGGTGCAGAAGGAGTCAGCGTCGAATCCGTAGGGATAAATATTTCAGACGGTTCAGATCCTTCAGGCAAAGAAGGTGTAGATGGTATAAGTGGAGGCTCAACAGAAGGGGGTTGTTCAGGTGAAATAGTCTCTGTTGGTCGTTTAGAAGGAACCGTCTCTTCTTCAGATTGAGGAGGTAAAACTGTAGATGTTGGCTTAGAAGCAGTTTCAGAAGAATCTAATTCAGGACCAATGTAAACACTTTCGAGACGAAAATCCCAAAAATCCCCTTCTCCAACAACCAATCTATTCTTTGGATCTGCATTTCCAGAAGAAGAACTTGGACCATAGACACGAAGTTTATATTGATAAGGAAATCCATTCACCGTAGTATAACTATTGGCTAACTTAAAAGAACTTTCCTCTGCTGTCCCAGCAACTTGAACAAGTGAAATACTTTGACTTCCTTTATTGCCAGCTTCTTCTTCTAAGGTTTTGGAAAATTTCTCCATCATGAGCAGTGTACTTCCCAAAACATTCCCGTAGATCAAAATACGATCAGTTTTTTGAGGATTAAACGAGCCGTCATTATTCACAAACGCACTCATCTTAATCTGCACATTTCCCTTTGCATTATAGGCTTCTTTATCATATTGTATCCCCTCTATTGGATTTATGTCATTTAGATTACTTCCTTTCTCAATATATACTTTTCCAATATATAGCGTTTGATAATCTTGAGATATAAATTTATCAAAAAAAATTGTGCTATCAGAAATGCTTATAGACGAAAGTAATGAATCTACAGGAAGAGATTCCAGTAAATCTGTATGTTTTCTTTTGGTGAGATACCATGCAGAGCCATTTGTTAATTCTAAGTGAACAGTTGATGCATCCTCAACACGAATACCCCCTGTAAGGATAGAATCCTTTGCTTTCACCAATAGAGAAGAATTATTTTGAGCCTTTAACAATAAATCACCAGAGATCTTTGTCCTTTCTGTTAATTCAATGGTAGCTTCAGCTCCATAAATATCATCTCCCGTACTATAAATGGCAATACCATCGGGAACTGAAAAAGTTGTCTGTGACAAATGCAAAGATGCTTCACCCCAAACAATTTTTTCTACTTTTGAAAGTTTTTCACTCCCTACCTTAAACATATCACCCCATACATCTGGGCCTAATCCATAAAAATACAGACCGTATACTCCCTCACCCTGAACAGAAATTTCTGTACCTTCAATCTTAATATTTGTCTTTTTAAACGCATTTGATGAAGCGTATTCTTGAATCAATTTACCTTCAGCATCTGCATAACCTGCAAAATTCGTAATCAAGAAGCCATGCATATCAGTCAGCTGAATAGAATCACCACGCAAATGAACATTACCACCCTGTGATATGTCAAAAGCTCTTGGAAATTCATCAATAGTTTCATTATCAACTACAATCGTGTGTTTCTTACCTTTGCCCTGAATATTGGTTGTATCAATAAGATATTTTCCCCCAAATTGTGTTGAAAACGCACCAATCTCATTAAAAGTAATAGTACTGCCTGACATCCTAACGAATGCATCAGAACTACTAACAAATCCAATCCCTTTTGCATTCAAATTATCTGATACAATATCAATATTTACACTCACTAAAGCAATATCGGTTTTTTTCCTTCTGCACATACAGCTTGCAAACTACCTTCAATCTTCCCTCTATTCATCACAACTTGCCCGTTCTGAACACGAAAACCGGACATATCCTTAATATTTGAATTGGTTAGAACAAGCTTGCCATCATCTTTTACAGATGCACTATATAAAAACATCTGCTTTGGCCTATGCGAGATAATATTTGTCTCTAATAAATTTAAAACAGTTCCCTCTTTTTCTATAGAGAAGACAGCAACAAAATCATCTAGAGAAGAGACAGAAGGAGTATAATTTTTATTACTTATCGTATGTTTTTTACTATCGCTATATGTAAAAAAACTCTCTGATACATTACAGGAAGTTCCTAAATTATTAGGATTCGCATTAACACTCACGATTGGCAAAAAAGAAACAATAGCCGTTGTAATAAATAAAAATCTATACCCGCTTAATACATTAACCATAACTTTATTCCCAATTTGCCTTTCTCCCCCTGTTAGTTAAAAATAAAAAACATTCCCCATAACATTAAGTTAAACACACTAAAAATAGCAAGTATAAAACTTAAATAATCACTTTATACTTCATAAAACACTCTATAACTTATGTAAAAATTACTCTATATTTCATAGGCACCTAAAAACGATAGTATAAACCGCCTGAAAAAATAATCCCTGAAAAACCACCTTTTCTAAGGCAATGCTGATAAGTTACATCTCCATGCAAAGCAAAGTTTGAAGACAACTGAGCCTTCAATCCCATTCCAGTTTCTAGAGAAGAGCCAAAAGCCCTTATTGGAATTCATCTCCAAACCGCACACGTTGTTTTCCTCTAAAACTAATGGCAAGCTGAAGCTCGCAATTGAAAGAAACAACAAGAGCCTCTTCAGAAGCAGCAAGCATCTTTCTTAAAGACCACCAACACGCATCACCCATAAATCAAGTTTTCCCATCTCAATCTCAAAACCATCAATATCAGACGCCTTATCAAACCGCACATTTTGATAAATAACCTAAACCTGCGGATCAAAAATAACCCCTTTATGCCCTGTCGTAAATGACTTGCCCGCAATCAATGAAGCACTCAAAGGTGTTTCCTTCAATGTTGCTGTCTTGCCTCTTGCTTGCGTGAGAACATCCCCTTTAAATAAACCATAGGAAAAAAGGACATCTATATAAAAGCCTGTATCATGCTGCATGCTGCCATATACTGTAATAGACCATTTATCAAATGTACTTTTTTGCTTTCTTTAACATCTTGAGGTTGTAGAAAGTTTTTTTCCATTATTCTCCATTATTCCAAAGCTCAAAGTGTGATGTGTATCCTCAATCGCATTGAGCAAGACACTTGCCTCTATACCATGAACAGCAGAAACCTGAATCTTACCTTCATCAAAGGAAAGAACCACCCTGCTTCACACCAAACACAGATTGAGATAACGTAGCATTTCTACCACTTTTCTTTTCGCCATTTCCTGTAATAGAACTCTTTTTAAAAGAAGTTTTATTATCTTTTGACACAACCACTGCTGATGTAATCTTCTCAGATCTCTTTAATTCTAAAATTCCATCAGTTCCTGAAAGCCTTTTTCCCCTTTACTTTTTTGCGGCTTAATAACTATGTTATGAGTTCGTATTGTAAAAATAACACCTGTAGTCCTCCTATCCAATCCACTCATATATAACTTATTACGACTTCCAAAAGTACGAGAAGCATCAACTGTATCACACGAATACGACTTAAAAAGAGAATTACACGAGGGGTTATAATCTTCTCCACTCACATCTATATTGTGCGCGAAGAAAGAAATAGAGGTCGTAAGAGAACACACACATGGCGTTTTAGTACTTTAATCATAATTTAGTCTAAACTTCCTTTATTTTATTCATAAAAAACTGAAAAGACACACCTGGTTCATCTACTTATTATTCTTATTATGTACCGCTACATATAATTTGTTTTGTATTATATGTAAAGTCAAAAATCAGAAAAACAACACAACAAAACCATGTTTTGTGCTTATATCTTTCACAAAAGATGTATTAAAGAAAAATACAATTAAAAATGATAACTTAATCCACCAGAAAAATGCGTTCCGGAAAAGCCGTCACTCGTAAATTTATGCTGATAAATCAGATCGCTATGAAAAATAATTTTGGGAGATAATTGCGAAAAAACACCAAATCCAGCTTCTAAAGAAGTCCCAAAGGAACCAAGCTGGAAGGCATCTTTAAAATATACAAATTGTTTATCATCAAAACTACGAATGAAATGAAGCTTACCATAGAATGAGAGAACATGTGCATCTTTATCTTTAGTAAATGTAAGTGTCTTCGTTAAATACCCACCAATACGCATCCCCCAATGATCTGGACTTCGCATATCAATATTAAAATTATCAATATCACGAGTCTTATGAAACTGGAGATTTTGATAAACAAACTGAACCTGTGGTTCAAAAATAAAATATCGGCTGCCTATCATAAACGTTTTACCAGCAATTAAAGAAACACTTAAGGGCTTCCCTCTCAATGCAGCCGTTTTACCTCGCTCAAGTGTGAGAACATTTCCATTAAACAAACCATAAGAGAAGAGACCATCCATATAGAGACCCGTATCATGCTGCATGCTTCCATATGCTGTGATTGTCCATTTATCAAATATACTTTCTTGACTTTGTTTAACCTTTCGAGGCTGCAAAGAAAGCTTGCCATAATTTCCCATAATCCCAAAAGATGTCGTACTGTATGCACTTTCGATTTTCTTGAGTAAAATACCTGCCTCTAGTGCATTATAATCAAGCTCACCGCCATAATCACCATATTTAAATGCAGACAAATTTGAAGTATAATGATGATGTCCACCGTAACCGCGCAAAAACAAAGCGGGATTTTCATCATTTTTCAACAACCGACCAGGAACAGTTCGCAGCGCTTGCAACTGCTTGCTTTGATTACTGATATCCATCAATCCAGCATAAAATAAGGTATTTGGCACAAGAATATAAGTCAAAACCTGTGGAACAACGACTCTCACATTTGGCTCAAAATGAGAAGAAGGCTCAAAAACAGATGCCGGAACAGAAGAACCAGACGCAGGTGGAGTAACAACAAAAGGAGTGGGTGAAACAGATGGCGGAACAGAAGAACCAGATGCAACTGGGGAAACAACAGAAGGAGTGGGTGAAACATGCGGCGGAACAAGAGAACCAGATGCAACTGGGGAAACAACAGAAGGAGTGGGTGAAACATGCGGCGGAACAAGAGAACCAGATGCAACTGGGGAAACAACAGAAGGAGCGGGTGAAACATGCGGCGGAACAAGTGAACCAGATGCAACTGGGGAAACAACAGAAGGAGTGGATGAAACAGATGACGGAACAGGTGAACCAGATGCAACTGGGGAAACAACAGAAGGAGTGGGTGAAACATGCGGCGGAACAGGTGAACCAGATGCAACTGGGGAAACAACAGAAGGAGTGGGTGAAACATGCGGCGGAACAGGTGAACCAGATGCAGGTGGAGAAACTGGATTAGATTCAGCAATAGCGGGAACAACAGGTGCAAGAGAGGAAAGAGGATTGGGGATCTCAAGTACAAAAACATCAGATACATTAGGTGTGGTCGTAAGATGGGAATCCCTATCAGGAGAATCTACAGGAGAAGAAAGACTTGGCTCCTGAGACTTTTGCTGAGAGTTAGAATCAATAGAACCATCCTCACCTCCAGTAATATTAGGATGAATTTTAGAAAAAGAAGGAATATCATCAGAAGAAGGGGGGACAACCAAATCAAGAACAGGAAAAACTTTAGTGGAATCAACAAATTGACTTTCAAGTCGGAAATCCCAAAATGTTCCAGAGTTTTTAAGCACTCTTTGATTGGAATCTGCCGCCCCTAAAGCAGAGCCTGGACCATAACTCTTAAGATGATACTGATAGGGGGAGGCTTCAAGTGTGACATACCCCCCCTTTAACTGAAAAGAATCTTCCATGGCTTTTCCATAAACCTGAATAATGGAAATCCCCTGATTATTACCACCATCTCCCGTCAATGCCCCTGGACTTCCAGGAATCTTATAAACATGAACTGTTGTTTTTCCTTCAAGATCACCATTGATTAAAAGCCGGTCAGTTTTTTGCTCTTGCAGAGCTCCGCCTTTATCCAAATATGCATTAAGATAAAGATTCACATCACCGTGCGCTTTATAGACAGTCCCAAATCCTTTTCCAATGAGAAGTGTCTGATAACCATTTGTTTTTTTAGATTTTAATTCTTCAAAAACAAGAGAACTATCCGTAAGATTAACCGATGAAATAGAAGAATAATCTTTTAACCTAGAACCAGAAGCATCAGAATTTTGCAATTTGTCATATTTTGGTCGCGATAAAATCCACTTTGAACCATTTTTTAAATCTATCTTAGCTGTAGAACTTTCATCAACATGTGCGCCTCCTACAAGGGTAGAAGCATCAGCCTCAATCTTTACATTAGAACGCTCAACAGCTTTCAGGAGTGAATCTCCAGAAATTTTTGAATTTTGTAAGAGTTTAACAGAACTTTCGAATTCTCGACTATAAATAGCCGTACTTTCTGGAGCCATAAAAGTTGTCTTTGTCAAATGGACAGTCCCTTTTCCAGGTATAATTGTTTTTTTATCATTTAAGACAGCTTCCCAAAAAAAGTGCATGCCATTAAATCCATTCCCTCTCACAAAAATATTGGAATATTTTATATGAGCAGCATTATGGTTATTCCCCTGCACTACAATACCATGAACATTGTCGACATTAACGTTTCCTTTCTGGAAATTAAGAGAGCCTTTCCCCTGAAGCATACTAAAAGCAGAACCTTCACGATAATTATCTGTATTTGTTCCCAGTTTCCCCCTCCCACTAATAGAAACGCCCTCTAAATTAATTTCTCCATCTCCTCCTGTTTGAACACCAATACCATCAGCAAAATTAATTTTTCCTCCTTTCATATAAATTTTTGCACCATTATGACTCAAAAGACCTATCGCATCAGAAGATGTCTTAATCTCTGTCTTGGTCAAAGAAACAAACGACCCTTTACCCCCAACACTGATCCCCATTCTGGTTGCTTTAATCACCCCATTCTGCATCTCAAAAGCTCCCTCATCATTAATATCGGCCCCTATCGACACGTTATTTAACATGGAATCAAATAGAGCAACGCCTCCCCCATTTGAGGACTTTACAGCTGTTGTCCAAGCGTTTGTTTCTGAATGTCCATGTGCATTCGAAACACCGTTAATGATTATAGCCTCTCCCTCAATGACTGTATTTTTCCCTGATGCCTCTATGGCAGCATCAGAACTTTCACCCGTAAGTTGATAAGTTTTCTTGGCAATTTCATGCGTTTTACCATCATTACAGCGATAAAATGAGGCACTTTCGTTACATGAATATGGCTTCTTCTCAGAAGAAATCTCACCTGCATCAGTATTGTATACAAAGAAAAAAATAACCGTTGTAAAATGATATAAAGAGAGATGATTTTTAAACATAATTTTCTACAAACTTTCTTCCCCTTCTCTAAAAACAAAAAACACGCGTTCTGTTTAATAACTTTGGTTGCGCGTGATAATTTAAAATACGTTTTGTGTTTTATATATCCGCCCTATGTTTTATGTAAAGCCAGAATCCCAAAATATCACAATTTAAAATTGTATTATTTATAAAAACGCGTAAAAATATAGATAGAAATAAAAATTCCACCCCAAAGCAGTGATTTCAAGAGAATTTAATAAAAATAAACTCAAAGAAGAAAAACAGCATAAGAAGCAAAAACTGCAAACCAGAAAGCCTTATCTCGTTTCTAAAAAGAAACAAACTTGCTCATGCAAAAAAAAACATTTTTTTAAAAAACTTATTTAAAAAGTTGCAAACAAATAATAAAAAACCACAAGCTATGCTTGTGGTTTTTTAAACAACTTACCTCAAGATGATCATCCTAAAAACGATAGCGCAATCCACCAGAAAAACTGATTCCAGAAAAACCACCTTTACTCAACTTATGCTGATAAACCAAATCACCATGAAGCGCAAATTTTTGAGACAAGCGAGCATTAAGACCTAATCCAGCCTCTAGAGAAGAACCAAAAGCCCCTAACTGGAAAGAATCTTTAAAGCGCACAGACCTTTCTTTTCCAAAATCATGGGCAAAATGAATCTTTCCATAAAAAGAAACATCACGATCTTTTTCAGACGCAGTAAGAGTCTTTATCAAGCGACCACCCATACGCACCATCAATTGATCAAGTTTATCCATCTCAATATTAAAATTATCAATATCGCGGGCCTCATTAAATTGAAGATGCTGATAAACAACCTGAACCTGTGGATCAAAAACAACACCTTCATATCCTGTGGCAATTTTCTGACCACTCATCAAGGAAACACTTAAAGGGTTACCCTTCAATGTTGCCGTTTTACCCCGCGCAGTTGTCAGAACATCTCCCTTAAACAGACCATAAGATAACAAACCATCAACATAGAATCCTACATCATGCTGCATACTTCCATAAACTGTAGCAGTCCATTTATCAAATGTACTTTTTTGGCTTTGTGCAACATCTCGAGGTTGTAGAGAAAGCTTTCCATAAGACCCCATCACCCCAAAGGATATAACACTGTCAACATTTTCAACAGTTTGTAGCAAAACACCTGTCTCTAGTGCATAGTACCCTAGATCTCCCCCATAACCATATTCAAGCGCAGATAAATCTGAGGCATAACGATAACTTCCACCATAGCCACGCAAAAATGAAGCAGAATTTTCATGAATTTGCAACATTCCACTAAGATTAGTCCGTACTATCTCCAACTGCTTGTTTTGATTGCTGATATCTATCAAACCAGCGTGGAACAAACTATTCGGCAAAAGTAGATAAGTTGGCACCTGAGGAACAACAGATCTTACACCTCGTTGAGACGGAGAAACATTTTCAATTTCAGAAAGACTATCTGTAGAAGACGCTGGAACAACATCACCAGAAGATTCGGGAATAATATCCTCAACAGAAGCACGTGCAGGAGGTGTACGTTGAGAAACCATAGGAGTTTCTCTATAATCAGCAGTTTGAACATATTCATTTTCTAAACGAAAATTCCAAAATGCTCCTCCGTTCAAAGCAAATCTCTGTTTAACATGCTCCTCCCCTCTAGTAACACTTGGGCCATAAGAACGAAGAACATATTTATAAGGCGCGCCATTTAATGCAACATACTGCCCATTCAGTTGAAAAGAGTCATACGATGCATCTCCATAAACTTGAATAATTGAAACACTATGCGCTTTTTCGTTTTTTTCTTCTAAACCTCCCGCAACCCCTTGTATATGGACTATAGTTCTTCCCTTAACGTCACCATGAATGAGAAGCCGATCCGTTACTTGATGATCACTTGTATCACTAGGATTTAAACGTGCATTCAAATGAATCCAAGCATCACCAAAAGCCTGATAAACAATACCTGTTCCTTTTCCAATATAAAGCGTTTGATATGCATGATTAGTACTGGACTTTGGTTTTTCAAAAGTAATGGAACTATTAGAAAGGTGTACCGATGAAATAAACGAAACACCTCTATAATTAGGATCTTGTAATTTTTTCTGTCTTGGTTGCAATAAAGCCCACTGTGAATTATTTCCCAAGATAAGGTCGACTTTAGAACTGTTATCAACCTGAGTTTGACCGACAAGTGCAGAAGCATCAGCAACAACCTCTATAGAAGAGTTACGATCAGCCTTCAGCAACAAATCCCCAAAAAGCTTTGTTTCCTTTAAAAATATTTTAGATTTTCCAGATTGACTGCTATAAACAGCTATACTATCTGGAACGACAAAACGCGTCTTTTTCAAATCAACGCGCAATGATTTTCCCTCTGACGAACCTTCTGATGCTGCCACACCTTCAAAGTGTATACCATAAAATGCATTACCTTTCACTGTAATATTGGAATCTCCAATATTAATCTGAGGAGCTTTATCTCCCTGCAATAAAAGCCCATGAGCATCAGTAACATCAACAGAACCTTTCATAAACTGAACATAACCATCTTCAGATATATGAAAAGCTGCCTGACGACCTGCATCCAGCCCTTGATCATCCTTGCCGGTACTCCCCTTGCCGGTAATAGAGACACCCTCTAAAATAAGATATCCTTTTTCTTCTGCTTTAACCCCAACTCTCCCTAGGCTAATTTGCGTATTCGTTAAATCAACACCACTTTGAGATTTTCCTCCAGCAAAAGCCCCCACTTTGATTGCATCAATTGATCCACCAGACATTACGATGAATCCACCTTGAGCTTCCACCCCCACTAAAACCCCACTCAACGTGGAATCGCTCAGAAAGACGCCCGCTTCTTCTGATACCTTTACTCCATATTTCCAAAAATTGTTTTCCGAGTTATTCTTTTCATCCAAAATACCCTTAACAGTTATATTCTTGCCACGAATAATTGTACCTTCCTTAGACGCCTCCATGGCTCCATGAACACCATTAACATTTTTATCCATTAACGAATAAACTTTATTATTAATTTCGTGCGCTCCACCATCAGAACACTGATAAAATGCTGCATTCTGATCACATGAAGACTGCTTTTTTCCAGAGATAACCTGAGATTCAGCATTGCGTGCAAAAACACCAACATTGTGTGTCAAAAAAAGAAGTGCCGTTGTAAAAGTACATAAGGAGAAGCGATTTTTAAATAGATTGACCATAATTCCACCATAATCCCCCCTCTTCTTACTAAGATCTATACATAACGTATCAAAAAACTTAACCAAAAGAAAAATATTTAATACGTTTAGGTTTTAATATCGTGAGTTTATTAATATTTTTTGTGTTTTATGTAAATATGGAATAAAAAAATTACTCGAAAATACAATCTAAATCTGTCGCTTTTACAAAGAATTTGCAAAAATATAACTGAAGAACGACAGAAAAATCACCTTTAACGTTGTTAGTCAAAAACACCCTTAGTCAGTTGACATGCATTAAGAACACCTACTTTAACTGCCGTCTAATCACCGCCAAAACGGATATAATCAACATCCTTACGATAATATTATATTGAAACAGTGTACACTCTGTAAGCAGACAAAACATATGCCAAAATTGAGAAACAAGAGTTCACATATGCCTTTTAGGCAATCTTCATGGTAAGACAGTCTAATAAAAAGTAGGAACGTGTAAAAATCAGTTCCGATTTTACCTTTTCCTTTTAATTCAACTTTACAATATTCAAAAACATTCAGAGCCATATTTTAAAAAGTGAAGATGACACATGACTTCATCTTTTTATTTATGCATTTAAAGAAAACACACTTTCAAAAAACAATACGTCATTATGTTTCTCATTCACCAATTTTCTCAGATATCTCTCATTTTTTCCATCCCCATTTCACAACGACAGCGGATATAATATCAAGTTCATCGGATACAGCCCTCATTGTGCCTGAGTAGCATCTTTGTCTTTGCTAATTTCTAATATTGTAAATCCTCTCCTCTTAATATAATTCCCCAAATTATATTGACTCCTTTCTTAAATGATTATCCACCTGCCAATTTTACATATAATAGACAAAGGAATGCTTTTTATGGATTCATCATAAAATCCTTGAAAATATTTCAGCACCCTAAATTAAAAATATCTTTATAAATCAAAATATTATAAATAATATAATAATCACTCTGAAATACGCGTTTTGAAACAATAACGTACAAACTCTTCAGACTTTTCAAAAAAATGAAAGAAGTCCAACCTAAAAGCATATTAAAGATATGCAAAGTCATACTCTCGTAAAAATGCTATAACACAAGATGAATAGATAATGAGAAAAGCCACAAGTACAACTTGTGGCTTTTTGAAAGATTAATCAAAAACAGGAACAACACTAGAAATGATAACGCAATCCACCTGAAAAACTCGTTCCAGAAAAACCAGCCTTCGTTAGTTTGTGCTGATAAACCAAATCGCCGTAAAGCGCAAATTTTTGAGACAATTGGGCATTAAAACCTAATCCTGTTTCTAATGAAGAACCAAAAGCACCTAGCTGGAAAGCATCTTTAAAATGCACAAATTGTTTTCCTTCAAAACCATGAGCAAGATGAAGCTTGCCATAGAAAGAAACAACCTGAGCCTCATCAGTAGCAACCAGCCTCTTTGTTAAACGCCCTCCAACACGCCCTACCCACTGATGAAGCTTTCCTAAATCAATATCAAAGCCATCCACATCACGCACCTTATTAAATTGAAGATATTGATAAACAACCTGAACTTGCGGATCAAAAACAAAACCGTCTTCCCCCACCATAAACGTTTTACCAGCAGTCAATGAAGCACTTAAAGGGAAACCCTTTAATGTTGCCGTCTTGCCACGTGCAGTTGTTAGAACATCACCTTTAAACAAGCCGTAAGACACAAGACCATCAACGTAAAAACCTGCATCATGCTGCATACCACCATATGCCGTAACTGACCATTTATCAAATGTACTTTTTTGACTCTGCTCAACATTCAAAGGTTGCAAAGAAAATCTCTCGTAAGCCCCGATAACTCCAAAAGAAGTGGAACCATACATATTTTCGATTGCTTTCAGCAAAACACCTGCCTCTAGTGCATTATAATCAAACTCGCCGCCATAACCATATTCAAGCGTGGAAAGATTTGAAGTATAACGATGATTGCCGCCATAACCGCTCACAAAAAAGAGAGGATTTTCACGACTTTCTAATAAGCCCCCAGAAGTAATTCGCAAAGCTTCTAACCGCTTATTTTGATTGTTAACATTCATCAAACCAATATGACGTAAGGCATTAGGCAAAAGGAGATAAGTCGGAACCTGCGGAACAACAGCCTTAACGCCCGGCTTAGGACGAGGATGAGGCTCCGGAGCTGGTTCTGGAGAAGGTTCTGGTCCCGGAATTGGCTTAGGAGAAGGATCTGGTTTAGGTTGAACATCAGAATCTATAGACCTACTTTCAAGGCGAAAATCCCAAAATTCCCCGTTACCTTCAACTAATCTCTGATCCATACTTGCTTTTCCAAACTCAGATTCTGGACCATAACTATAAAGCTTATACTGATAAGGTAATTCGTTTAAGGCTACATAACCACCTTCCAACTGAAAAGAATCTTGCTTTGCTTGTCCAGAAACCTGAATGACTGAAATACCTTCAGCATTCCCCCCCTTTCCCGTATATCCTCCTGGACTTCCTGCAACTCCATGCACTTGGAGCTTTGTTTTTCCCGAAACATCACCATGAATTAAAACACGATCCGTCTTTTGATGATTAAGAGCACCACCACTATTCAGATATGTATTAAGGGAAATAGAGGCACCATCCCGTACTCTATAAACTTCACCCTTTCCCTTTCCAATACGAAGGGTTTGATAATCATCAACAGAAGAAGATTCGTGTCTTTTAAAATTAATAGAGCTCTCATCCATAAGACTCACGAGTGAAATAGAAGAATCATGTGCAGCCTCGTGTTGATCTTTTTGCAACGGTTGTTGTAAAATCCATTTAGAACGGCCTCCCAAATAAAGCTCAGCATTAGAGTCTTTATCAACGTGTGTGCGACCCTCAAGAGTAGAAGCATCCGCCAAAACTGTTATAGAAGCACCTTCCTCAGCTTTTAATAAAAAATTCCCTGAACGAAGAGTGCTGTGTACCAACCCCACCGCACCAGAAATCATGTTTTTACCATAAAGAGCCGCATCGTCTAAAACAGAAAACTCTGTTTTATCCAAATTAACAACTTCTAATCGTGGTGGAACTTTTTCTTCCTCTGATGAAATTTCTTCTTTTTTATCCCCACCTTCACTCCATGGCTTCTCTCCCCGAAAATAGATACCATAAGATCCCTTACCATTTACGGTAACAGAAGAGGATTTCATATTAACTTCAGTCACAGGAATCTTTGAATCAGAATCCTCATTTGATAAATCTTTAACTTCCTGAAGAGGAATAGAATTGACTATATTTTCTAATAATATGCCATGGATACCCCCACCAGTACTAACAATATTACCCTCTAAATTAACAGCCCCCCCTAAATCCATATGCACAACCGCACGATCCTTACCTTTATCACCCTTCCCAGTAATTTTAACATTCTCGAGATTTACTTTTCCACCTAACATCGAAGAAATCCCATGGCTGTTCATAAAATCAACTGATCCACCTGACATCCAAATTTCTGAATGATCATAACTTAAAAGACTTGCATTCCCATTAGCTGTCTTAATTTCTGTATCCTCTAAAAGAACAAACGAATTCTCTGTTGCATCAACACCCTCATGACTTTCCTTAATTTTTCCATTTTTTACCTCAATCACTCCATCACTCGCACGAAGGGCTATAACTGTATTTTTGATAATCGGATCTTCCAAAACAATCTTACCGTTCTCTAATACATGCACCCCCACTAGAAAAGTTTTATCAGCAACTTGACTACTAACCGTTACATCCTCCCCACTAACCCTTGTGCCTATTCCTTTTACCGTTATAGCAGTAGGATCATCAGGATAATTGGAAACGTTCTTATTTGTAATCCTATAAGATTTATTATCAATTTTGGATTCCCTGCAATTATCGCATATATAATACAACCCATCATAGTAATAAAACCCACGCTTTATACCTCTTTCATCAAAGCCTGCATCTTTAACAGAGTTATCTATATGACCATTATTCGATCCCTCCATTCCACTCAACCCACGATAATCACTTCCCCCACGAATACCCTCATCGTTATTGCCAACAGGAATCATATTAGGAGGATAATAATTCTGCCCACTCTCTCCACTAAAGGGAGGCTTATACGCATTACTCCCACTAAGATGAGGACCAGAAGTAACACTAATACCGTTAATCGGAGTAACAGTTATAACATAAGGTTTACCGACCTCCTCTGTAGCGGCATACACTTCTCTTCCATTTTGAAGCAAAGAGAGGATAGCTGTTGTACAAGCACATAAACATACATGATTTCTAAAAACTTTAATCATAGTTCCCTCGAAACTTTCCTTCCCCTCTCATTAAAAACAAAAGCACTTACAAAACACCCCATTGCACACCTCAAAAATACGAAAAGTGTAACAAAAGAACATGCCTCATGCTCATCTGAACTGTGCAATGAATTATCCCAATAAATTTGGCAAAAGCTCTACGCCAAAACCACCTATAAGAGAATAGTTACAAAACACACTTTATGAGTGTATAATGCATTCTGTATTTCGTGTAAAGAAAAAATAAAACCGATGCGTGCAATTAATTAAAAACACAATCAAACCTTGTGAACTTTAAAAATTAATCCACAAGGAGATGAATGAAACAATGATTTAAATCCGTAAAAAACAAACTCTCAAAAACGAGCTTTAGAAAACATCAAATATTATATTAGATAATATCAATACAGTACCAAAAAGGATAACGTAACGCATACCGGTCTGCTGAACGCTTAAAAAGCCGATAAAAGCGAAGCACTCTATCGCATCAGTAGCAGCATAAATTTTAAGAAAATTCGCTTTAGCGGAGAAAAGTGCTCTCATACACAAAACAAACTATGTTTTTTTTGCTCAATCAAGAAGACGAAAATCTTTTAAAGACAACACAAGTTGTTACAAAGAAAAAAGGCAGCACAATGTGCTGCCTTTTCTAAAAAGGTACATAGTGTACCTTATATTAAAACTGGTAACGTATTCCTCCGGAAAAACTTGTTCCCGAAAAACCAGCCTTATTAAGCTTATGTTGATAGAGAATATCAGCATGCAGAGAGAACTGTGGCAACAATTTGGCATTAAAACCTAATCCAGCCTCTAGAGAAGAACCAAAAGCTCCTAACTTGAAAGCATCATTGAAATGCACAAACTGTTTTCCTTCAAAACCATGAGCAAGATAAAGCTTACCATAGAAAGCAATAGCATTCACGCCTTCAGAACCTGTAGGAATCTTGGTTAAGCGTCCACCAACACGCGCTACCCACTGATTAAGGTTACCCATTTCAATATCAAAATTGTCGATATCACGGGCTTTATTAAACTGGAGATGTTGATACACAACCTGAACCTGCGGATCAAAGACAAAGCCCTTATATCCTGTCATAATTGTCTGACCACCAGCTAAAGAAACACTCAAAGGATTACCTTTTAATGTTGCTGTTTTACCCCGTGCAAGGGTGAGAACATCACCTTTGAACAGACCATAGGATAAAAGACCGTCGACATAGAAGCCAACATTATGCTGCATGCTACCATATACCGTAGCAGTCCATTTATCAAATGCACTCTTCTGACTGTACTCAACATTCACAGGCTGCAGAGAAAGTTTTCCATAAGTTCCCATAACGCCAAAGGATATAGCACTGTCAGCATTTTCAATAGTTTGCAGCAAAACACCTGCCTCTACACCATTATAACTAAGATCACCTCCGTAACCATATTCAAGTGCGGACAGATCTGAAGCATAACGGTAATTTCCACCATAGCCGCGCAAGTATAAAGCGGGATTTTCACGAACCTCTACCATTCCTGTAGAAGTCATCCGCAACGTCTCCAATTGCTTATTTTGATTGCTAATATCCATTAAACCAGCGTGGAATACACTATTAGGCAAGCTGAGATAAGTTGGAACCTGTGGAACAACAGACCTTACAAATTGTTCAGGAAGGGCAGCAGATCCAACAGACTTAACATACTGATTTTCTAAACGGAAATTCCAAAATTCTCCACCATCCTTAACAAATTTCTGCTGAACATGCTCCTGTTTCGAAGTCGCTTCTGGAGCATAAGCACGAAGGGTGTATTTGTAAGGTGAGTTTCTCAGTGCAACATAATTGCCATCGAGTTGGAAAGAGTCTTTCTTCGCTTGACCATAGACCTGAATAATTGAAACAGTATGAGCAATCTTGGCATTCGCTTTACCATCTCCTACATTGCCCGCATCACCTCGTACATGTATTTTTGTTTTTCCAGAAACATCACCATAAATGACAAGCCGATCAGTGACTTGCTGATCACTCGGATCACGAGGATTTAAACGTGCATTGAGATGAATTACAGCATTACCCTGTGCCGCATAAACAGTTCCTTTCCCATTTCCAATATGGAGAGTCTGATATTTTCCTTCAGATTCCGAAGGTACAAAATCAATAGCACTATTTACAAGACTTACAGAAGAAATGCATGAATCCGCACATCCTGAATCTAGAGTCCCCAAATTCCTCTGTGCACTTCTTTTTAGAATCCACTGTGAATTATTAACCAAGTCTAATTTTGCATAAGAATTTTTATCAACGCGAACACCGCCTGTAACAATAGAATTATCAACTGAAACCGATATGTTCGAATCATTCTCAGCTTTTAATAACAAGTCACCAGCAAGAGTTGTTTTATTTTCTAATGAAACACGACCACCAGAATTATTACCATAGATAGCTATACCATTTGCAACTTCAAAATCAGTTTTTTTCAACGAAACTGTCCCTGTTATGCCTATAGGCGTTTTTTCCTGTTTGGACACAGTACTCCGCTTAACAACATTTGTTTTCTCAGTTGTTAAATCCTGACTTCGATTTTGTTGACTCGCTTCCTTCTGTGTTCCCCCATCAAAATATATACCGTAGACTCCGTCACCTTCCACTTTAACAGTAGAAGACTCGATATTTACGTGATTCATAGTAGGACGAACGTCAGAGGATCTCCTTCTCCTAGAAGAACCCGTCTCAACAGCATCACCACTTTTCATAACCCACACAGCATGGGCATCAGTAACAACATTTCCGTTCTTAAAATCAACAGAAGCATTATCACTCACCAGAAAAGCTGCACGCTCTAAATTCTCTGCTGAATCTAACTTATTCTGCGCTTTTTTCGCAGTAATGCTAACTTTGTCTAACTTAACGCTGCCTCCAGATTCCGACCTTACTGCCACTCCTCTTTCAATAGCAATCTTTCCAGTGTCCATGGTTACCTCACCAGCCTGACTCACCAGACCAGCTGAAGCAAAATTCCCCGTCACGTTAATTTTTGTATCCTTTAAGTTAACAGACGATCCAGAACCTGCCAAAGCACCCACATAAAGCGCATCTACTGTTCCACCAATCATCTTAACTTTTCCGCCACTTTTAGCTTCAAGCCCAATTACAGAAGATTGAATTGTTGAGTTTTTATCCAAAACAATCTCTGCTTTTTCTTCTGCAAGCACAGCACTCACAAACTTTGATGGCGTAACACCAAAATTACTTCCTTTATCAGATTCTGCTCCAACAATAGTGGCAGTTTCTAACTTAACAACTGTATTACTCTTTGCATGCATAGAATGCTGAGTATCACCACGCGCCTTCAGTGTTTGTCCTGTTATCGTGTGTAATTTTCCATCGGCACAAGAATAAGCAACTTGCAATCTCTCCGCACCATTTTTCCCCATATCTCCACTACATTGAGAAGAACCACCTTCCTGCTTTATACCATTGGTTGATGTAACAGTATATACAACCCCAGGGTTTTGCGATTCAGATCTAAGTGTATTGGCTCCGCCAGTAGAAAGTAGAACACGCCCTACAGGTTTATCTCCCATCTCCTTAGATGCAGGCTTCTCTTGCTTAGACGCAGTAGAATTAACTAAGGAAGAAGAAGCCTTAGGCTTTCCAGTTTTTCCAGAAGTAGTAGGTTCTATAGTCTCTGAACTTCCTAACAAAGAAGACTGAGGAGCAGAAGGCTCAGCAGGAAGAACATCTAACGTAGAAGATGAAGTACCTTCTTCAGTTCCAGCGACTGACGAAATTCCAGCCAAAAGACCTAACTCCACATCAGAATCGCCTGTGTCAGACCTTCCAAGTCCAGAACTCTCCGGCGTAAAAGATTGAGGAGCAGAAGATATAACAGCCTGAGACGGAATTAATCCAACCTCTGTAATATCACTATTCACATCAACTGTATCAGTATCACTGTGGGTCACTGTAGCATTTTCTACTTCATTCTGACTATCTGTTCCATTAGGAGAAGCAATAAGAGAAGTATCTTCACTTCCATCAACAGTCTCCTCAGTTGTCAAAACTCTTAGTGAAGCAGATGGAGTATGTCCTTCTGATTCAAAAGTTGTAACAGGATTTCCAACAGATACATCAGCCTCTTCTACA
Source organism: Bartonella sp. AP258QHHD (assembly GCF_042196145.1). Classification (NCBI taxonomy): domain Bacteria; kingdom Pseudomonadati; phylum Pseudomonadota; class Alphaproteobacteria; order Hyphomicrobiales; family Bartonellaceae; genus Bartonella; species Bartonella sp. AP258QHHD. The sequence goes on along the minus strand of NZ_JBHIPR010000044.1, from coordinate 12,555 downwards.
TCAGATCTCCCAAGTGTTTCAGGATTCCCTGGCAAAACAGAAGCAGTAACTTGATCAGGTACTAATGAAGAATCTAATCCTGAAGAACTATTTACCCCAGACACAGTGCCTGCATCTTCAGATGACGAAACATCAAAAACAACAGGTCGCACAAAAGGTGTCTTAGGACTAATACGATTACGAGGTCCATGAGCTATACTTTGCCGCCTCTCACCATTTTCTAATTTACTTTCTAAGCTGAAAGTCCACACTACCTCAGGTCTATTTTCAGGTTTTCTTGGTCTACTGGAATATCTTATTGGACCAGAAGCACTATATTGCATTGGACCAGAAGCCCTAAGAACATATTGATAAGGTGATCCCTGCAATGTAACATATTCATTAGCAAGTTTAAAAGAATCTTCTTCTGCTTCTCCATAAACTTGAATAATTTGAAGAGAGGCAGGTTTTTTTCTATTTTCCTCCCGTCGATCTTGATTTTGTACACCTTGACGCTGAACTTTCGCTCCATTTTCTAATTGGCTATTTAAAGTGGTGATGACAGAAGTATCATTTACATACACCTTCGTTGTTCCAGAAACATCACCATGAATCAAAAGCTTATCAGAAACAAGCTTAACATTATCTAAATTATCAGAAACAAAATTCACATTAACATAAAGCCTAGCATCTCCCTGAGCACGGAAACCCCTACCTAGAGTGCTTTCATCTCGTCTATTTCCAATTTGCAGTGTTTGATAACCTTCATCTTCACTTCTTGGAGGCAAAAATACAATATTACTATCTGAAAGATCTACAAACGAAAGCTTTGAATCTATATGATTTGTATTTCTCTCCGATTGTTTATGATGAATACTTTTTGTTAAATACAATCCTGAATGAGACAAATAAAGTGCAGCATTTGCATTCTCATCAACACGAGCTTCACCTATAATTGAAGATTTATGAGCATGCACTAACAGATTAGAATGAGCTTCAGCTTTTAAAAATAGATCACCCGAAAGAACACTACCCTCTCCTAAAATAACAGCACCATTTAAATCACCACCATAAATAGCTACACCGTCTGGAATTCTAAGAGTAGCTTTTTTTAAAAGAACCATCGGCATGCTCTCATTATCGTCGTAACTTCTTACGGTTACTTCTTCACCTGATTCTTTTTCATCTTCTGAAGATACCGTATTAAAATATATGCCATAAGAATCTTTCCCGGTTATTTGAATAGTTGATTCTTTAATATCAGCTTTAATCTTAAAATAATTTTTATTCTCCCTATCACCCGTAATACTTTGCATATATTGCAAAGCATTGCTATTACCTACAGTCCATCTTAGAGTAGAGAGAACATCTTCAGAAGCATCATCCATAACGTGATAAACATCATAGAGTGCATTCATTTCAAGCATATCATCTTTTGTATAAATAGAATCACCATTATCATTACGATCACCATTAGCATCAATAACAAAACGACTCGCCAAAACACCAGCTCCGAAAGCACGATCATCCATTGCACCGACTAAAAACTCGTCAATACCACGAGTAACCCACAAAACAACTGCATCAGAACTCTCAACTTTTCCTTTATTAAAAGAAATAGACCCCCCATCTGACAAGAAAATAAGATTTGGAGATTCTGTAGAATCAACAGAATCAACACTATTTCGCCCGCTTATCCCCTTTTTAATATTAATCTTAACCTCATCTAATTTTACAACCCCTTTATACCCTGCTACAACTCCCACCGCCCCTTTATCAAGATTAATCGATCCAGATTGCATCATAATTCCAGATCTACCAGAACTGTTCAACCCAACCCCAACTGCATAAAAATTCACTCCATCTAGAAAAACAAATGACGCAAAATCAGTAGAAGCTCCTATCTGACTATAATAGATCCCCCCACCTTTCATATGAATCCTTCCTTCGTTTTGTGCATCAACCCCGACTATAAATTCCTTAATACTTGAATTTTCTAGCTTAACTTTTGAATTAAGCGTTGCTAATACCCCCGCCCCCATTTTTGCATTAAGATAACCATTGAAATTTTTAGCATCATCATTTTCATTAGAACTCAAAATAACACTACCTTCTGGAAAAGCCTTCCCCCTAATAGACACTTTCTCTAACTCAACAGTTGTCCCTCGAACTAAATACAAGACTTCTTTATCACCTGCGGTATACACGTCTTTCTGAGTAACCTGTCCTGTTGCATGCATAGCATTATCGCCAAATTTCAACACACCAATAGTACTTCTCTTTAGTGTATGAGTCCCCCCATCAGAACAGATCACAGAGTTAAGGGTCTTAAAACTCCCATCAGAACATGAATTTGCACCAGAAGCAGGAGTATTAGTACCGGAGACACCACCAACGCCACCAGGAACACCGCCAACGCCAACGCCACCAGGGACACCGCCAGGAACACCAGCGCCACCAAGTCCAGCAGCGCCACCACCAGGGACAGCACCAGGGACAGCACCAGGGACCGCACCAGGGACAGCACCAGGGACAGCACCAGGGACCGCACCAGGGACAGCACCAGGGACAGCACCAGGGACCGCACCAGGGACAGCACCAGGGACAGCACCAGGGACCGCACCAGGGACAGCACCAGGGACAGCACCAGGGACCGCACCAGGGACAGCACCAGGGACAGCACCAGGGACCGCACCAGGGACAGCACCAGGGACAGCACCAGGGACAGCACCAGGGACAGCACCAGGGACAGCACCAGGGACACCAGCGCCAGCACCATCCCCTTGGCTAGCGACTTGTGGCGAAGGAGGTGCAGGTAATTCAACTACTTTAGGTGCAGGAGATTTTGATGAATTTCTAAAAGATGGCACCAGAGATGATAATCCACTTAGATTTGGCAATGAAATTGAAGGCAGTGAAAACCAACTACTCCCCATAGAAACATCTACACCTTGTAAAAAGAAGAAAGCACTTGTTGTCAGTGCGTACAAACGTGTACGCTTTTTAAATACATTGATCATATGTCAAACTTTCTAAATAATGTTGCAAAAACACTAGAATTAAGTGAAAATGAGGTAAGTGAACGATTTGTAACATATGTCAGTCAACTTTACAACATAGTGTTATTTATTTACGCTTCATTTTGTGCATAAAAATACCAAAGTTAAGTTTTTAAGTGCGCAAACCTTTGTAATATTAGATAAAAGGATAAAATCACGATGATAAAATATATGAAATGGATGACTTCTGTTTTACTGGTTGCAATTAGTTTTGCAACGATTTTGTGGACTCATACGAGTATTGCAAATACCAGTACCCAGACAAATGTAACGATTGATCATGTTTCAGGAACGACTTCTGTTCCCACTTCTCCGCAAAAGGTTGTTGTGTTTGATCTTGCCTCGCTAGATAATATGAATCGCCTTGGTATCCAAGCAGTTATCGGCCTTCCTGAAGGAAAAAAACCTTCCTATCTGCAACAATTTGACGATGCAAAATATGAAAGAATTGGAACCGTTTTTGAGCCAGATTATGAAAAAATTGCCACTCTTCAACCCGATTTGATTATTATTTCCTCCAGAACTCAAGCAAAATATAAAGACTTATCCAAAATAGCCCCAACAATTGATCTAACCGTAGAAAACGAAAATTCTCTTGAAGATATAAAACGAAATGTGTCTATCCTTGGAAAAATTTTTGGTAAAACACAAGAAGCAGAAAAGGAAATTGCAAAAATCAATGAAGCTTTTGCTGAAGTCCGTAAAAATACCCAAGGAAAAGGCACCGGGCTCATACTCATGACCTCTGGTGGAAAAATCAGTGCTTTCGGACCAAAATCACGTTTCGATATTTTTCACTCCGCTTTTGGAATTGCCCCTGCAACCGATAAACTTACCGTGCAAAAACATGGACAACTCATTTCTCCTGAATTCATTCTTGAAACCAATCCTGATTGGTTGTTAGTGATTGATCGCGATGCAGCCATTGGACGGGAAGGACAATCCGCAGCACAATTGCTCAACAATGAGCTTGTTCACCGCACAACAGCAAGCAAACAAAACCAAATTATTTATTTGGACTCTTGGAGTTGGTATCGTGCAAATGGCGGTTTAACGGCACTCATTGAAACCGCACAGCAGATCAATGAAGCCTTTACAAAGAGCAAATAAGCGCACGAAAGAGCTTGCTTGCTATATAAATAAAATTTAAAAGCAGAGGTTGTTTATTAAGCAGTCTTTGCTTTTTGTAGATTTTGTTAGAAAATGATTTAACGTGAAGAATTACTGGATAACCATAACACTTCTAATTTTCCTGTCTATCCTCAGCATTTTTGTTGGTTATTCTGATGTCACACCTTCTAACCTTTTCGCAGCCGATCCCCATGCGTGGCTTATTTTTTGGCAAACACGTCTTCCTCGTACCATTGCAATCCTTTTAGTAGGCGCAGCACTTGCACTTTCAGGCATGATTATGCAACTATTAACACGCAATCGCTTTGTCGAACCATCAACCACTGGAACCATTGAATCTGCTTCCCTTGGCATTCTTTTTATTATGATTTTTTGGCCCGATATTCCTGTTTTAGGAAAAATGGTCGTTGCGACAATTTTTGCCATGGTAGGCACTTTACTTTTTATGTTTTTATTGCGACGCATTCCTCTAAAATCTGCTCTCATTGTACCCCTTACAGGGATTATGCTAAGCTATATTATTGGCTCTTTAACCAATGCCATTGCAGATTATGAAATGTTACTTCCTTCTCTTCAAGCTTACTTATTTGGCAGTTTTTCGATGGTTCTTGAAGGAAAATATGAGCTCTTATGGCTATCCCTTCCCCTTTGTATTCTGGCCTATTGTACTGCTGATCGCTTTACGGTTGCAAGTTTGGGAGAAGATTTAACCAATAACCTTGGATTGAATTATCGTGTTGTCATGTTTTTTGGTCTTTTTATTGTCGCCTCAATCACTGCTGTTGTTGTCTGTACCATTGGCCGTATTCCTTTTGTTGGGTTGATTATTCCAAATATTGTTTCAAGTTTCATGGGAGATAATATGCGCTATACCGCTCCTTGGGTGGCCATCAGCGGTGCAGGATTGGTCTTAATTTGTGATCTTTTAGGACGAATCATTCATCCCTCTCTTGAAATTCCCATCAGCACCATAATGGGTGTAATCGGTAGTTTTATTTTTATGATACTGCTTTTACGCTGGAGAAAGCGTCTTGGATAGAAGAAGAAAAACAATATGTGTACTAACAACACTTATCATCATAGCATGCACTGTCATTAGTCTTTACATGACGTGGAATATCAATGTTTATACATGGAAATTTCGTCTTACAAAACTTTCCTCTCTACTTCTTATTGCCTATGCAATAAGCGTTTCCACGGTTTTATTTCAAACAATCGTTAATAACCGTCTTCTTACTCCTTCAATTATGGGATTTGATCAGCTTTATATTTTAATAAAGACTGCCCTAATGTATTTTGTAGGCTCTCTTTCTTTGCCCTTTTTGAATGAAGAAGGACAGCTTGTTCTTGAAGCCCTCATTCTTATCCTTTTTTCAATAAGCCTTTTTCGCTGGCTCTTTTCAGGAAGCCTAAAAGGACTTCATTTGACGCTTTTAATCGGTGTTGTTTTAGGCGGATTTTTTTTCAGTTTACGGATGTTTATGCAATTGCAACTAAATCCAGACCAAATGATGAATTTAACCGATATTATGTTTGCAAATTTTAATAAATTTAATACACCGTTAATAGGCTTTGCCACAATCATTGTCTTCATTGTGAGTCTGATTGGATGGCATTCCCGTCATCTTCTTGATATCTTGGCTTTAGGACGTGAAAATGCCCTCAATCTTGGCGTTAATTACCACAAAAGTGCGACAGCTGTCCTTATTTTTATTTCCATTCTCGTATCCATTTCCACCGCATTGGTAGGCCCCGTCACCTTTTTTGGACTGTTAGTTGCCAACCTTTCCTATGAACTTTCTCCTCAAGCAAAACACAGTGTTGTTGTTCCAATTGCAATATTATTGGCTATTATTTGTCTGGTGGGTGGACAATTTATTTTAGAACAAATTTTTCATATGGCAGGACGTTTAAGTTTTATCATTGAGTTTTGTGGGGGAATTGTTTTCTTAATGTTACTGATGAAGGGAAAACTAAAATGATTGAGATCAATCATCTTTCCAAGGCTTACGGAGCACGATTGATTATCGATAATTTATGCCTTCATCTTCCAAAAGGGGGGATTATTTCTCTTATTGGGCCCAATGGTTCGGGAAAGTCAACTCTTTTAATGCTGATAAGACGTCTTTTGCCACACCATAATGGGACAATTCATATCGACGGCTTTGATATTGATAAAATGCCCCACGATATTTTGGCTCAAAAACTCTCAATTCTGCGTCAAGAAAATCCTTTGTCTTTTCGCTTAACCGTGTACGATTTAGTAAGTTTCGGACGCTATCCTTATTCAAAAGGCTGGTATACACATGAAGATAAACAATTTATCGACAGTGCGCTACGCTATCTCGGCTTACAAGATTTACAAGACCGTTTTTTAGATGAGCTTTCTGGCGGTCAGCGTCAACGCGCTTTTATAGCCATGGTTATCTGCCAAGACACTGATTATCTTCTTTTAGATGAACCATTAAACAATCTGGATATGAAACATGCGGTTTCTATGATGAAGCAATTACGCCGCACAGCTGATGAACTGAAAAAAACCATTCTTATTGTTATGCACGATATTAATTTTGCCTCATCTTACTCAGATATGATTGTTGCATTGAAAAATGGGAAAGCGGCCTATTGTGGGACTCCAAAAGAAATTATGCAACCAAAAATTCTTAAAGACATTTATGATGTCGATATTCAAATCAAAACAATTAATGACATCCCTATCGCTCTTTATTATCGATAATCATAAAGATTTTTTGCGCTTGCATGCACTATAGAATCTGCTAGGGATAGTAAAATTGGCTTATTGGGGAATAGTTTAATGGTAGAACAGCGGACTTTGACTTCGTCAATCTTGGTTCGAATCCAAGTTCCCCAGCCAGTATTTAATGATTGTAGCTTGTCATCGGGTTTTGTATAATTTGAAAGCAGGTTTTGCATCAATTTATTTTTTTCAAAGGATCTTCAAAAACTTTCAAGGGTTATTTAAAATCCCTTTAATGCATATTTTCTCTTCCTCTAAAAATTGCAATTTGAGATGATAAGCTCTTGAGCCGGTGCGGATTCTTTGAACCACATGTATAAGATGTGGCAACCCCTTTTATATTAAATTGGCTAAATATTTTTCGGATCTGAGACACATCATTGAGAGAGAAGAATTTTTCTCTTGCGCAAGCAAAGCAAACATTGTCTGGTAATCCTCGCGCAAATAAATCCTTTCCATAGTAATACACGTATATCTGGCTCTGTTTATGGGAAAGCCTTATCTAATAGCTATAAACCTATCTAAAGAGAGAATTCAAAAAAGAAAGCCGAGCCAAATGATATGACGCGGCTTTCAGATATTGATTATAAGATTCAAATGAATCATCCACAATGGAGTAATAAATTCATATATACAAAACGTATCATATTGCAAGTGCTCTATTTAGAAATATGAAAACTTATCAAAAGAAACGTAAATGATAGCTATGATTTTGATATCATTCATTAGCATTATAGAATCTATAAACGCTTGGTAACTTTATCAATCCAATCAAAAGAAAATGCATCTTAAATGAATGTTTTCTCAATAAGGCTTTCATAAGTATCTTTTCATTTTGCACTCAAATGTAACTTCTTTGCAAATTAACCAGCTCAAATTTGAGTTGGCAAAATTAACCAATCCAATTTTGGAGGCGTTATCTTTAGAATAGCCATCTTTAAACATTATAGCTTTTGACTCAAAATTGAATAAAATCCCATACCTTAGATGTTACAATGGTTTTGAATTTTGCTGCCTCATCTTTTTTTCAATAGGTGCCCCCCAAATTTTGAGAGAGCTCATTTGGTTTCGTATTTTTAAACTGTAACTTTTAAAACGTTTTTTTCTCGCTTGCTTGCGTTATATCATTAAAAGGCTTTCAATTTCATAAGACATAACATTGTGATTTTCATTCTATATTGTGATGATAGTATCTATATAATGCCTGCCTATCATTTACTAACTTTTTAGTAAGCGTTTTTAAAAACGATCTTGTCTTTAAATTCTTTTATGCAATCTTTATGAACTCAATCTATAAGCTTATGATCGTTTCAAACGATTATTCCTTTTAAGGTTGCACTCAAATAAAGAGCAAAACACATCCCATTCTTAAACGTATGCAATTTATGTTATTGATAATTCCAAACGACTGAAATTTAAAACAATGTGATTTGTGCTGTGATAAAAACGTATCATAAAATTTATGATACGTTATGAATGATAACCGCTTTTCATTTCATTTGAATGCACCTATGCGTTATAGTATTTGCATCATGATTTGCTTTTTATAGTCTATACATCCATGGCAATTTTATATAAAAAATGATCAATTCAAACATGCATAAAAGTAGGGATTCTTAAGTGGATTCATACAAAATAACTGCACTTAATATATTGATTTTATTAGTTTTTATGTACAAAACCTTTTTAACTTCATAAAGATATCAATTTCCTTGTAAAAAATATTCCTCCCATTCCAACAAAAGACTCCACATAAGGCGATAAGGGATAGCTTCTATGATTTTACAAGTACTGATCGCTGGCCATGCAATAACGCCGACTGATGTCCAAGCCAATTAGACCGCCTGTGGAAACAGGCAGGTTGTGGGGCTGAATATAGTGGAACAGCACCGAACGGATAAGCCACGCGTCGTAAGTAAGCCTCTTAGCTTGCATAGCTTATAGGTTTTGGAAACAGACAATTATTATAATTCAGGTATTATAATTCAGACAATTAAAGATCAGATCTCAAGCTTTTTAATCCAGTGGACAAACACGAATAATATGTCCGTCTGGATCTTTGATTAGGAAGGTACGTCCAAATACATCAGTATACGGTTCCTTCAAAACATTTATCTCAACAGTGGTTTGCCTCTTTCCATTCCGCATAGAGCTTATCTACGTCCTCTCCAGTAGGCAACATAATGCCGATTTCTGAAAAACGAGGTGCATTTTCCTCAGGCGTATCGCCCCCAGACCAGAGAGCAAAGAGAGCATCCCCCGAAGAAGCAAATGCAACATAGCGTAGCGAGGTAAACACAGGTTCTTTCCTGAAGATGAATTTGTAAAAAGCCTTAGAATACTCTATGTTTGAGACGTATACCAACTGTAGGTTTGGGGTAACAGGATAAGTAGGGATATTACTCATTAATTCTCTATGATTTAGTAGCTGTTGCCTGACAGGCATATACCTATTAGAGAATATTTCAACAAGAGTTTGTGATGCCTCCGTTCGCGGTGTGCTCTATTTATATGTTTTTATTCGCTTATTGCTATATGCTAAAATATTGAGACCGCCACTACTGGGATTATAATGATATCCCTATCGCTCTTTATTATCGATAATCTAAAGATTTTTTGCACTTGCCTACACTATAGAATCTGCTAGAAATGGTAAAATTGGCTTATTGGGGAATAGTTTAATGGTAGAACAGCGGACTCTGACTCCGTCAATCTTGGTTCGAATCCAAGTTCCCCAGCCAGTGTAGCTTGTCATCGGTGTAGCTTGCCTGTAGCTTGCCAGCAGGTTTTGTATATTTTGCCACTAGGTTTTGTACCAATTTATTTTTTCTCAAAGAGTTTTTAAGGGGTTCTCAAAGGGTCTTCAAATGCTTTTCAAAGGGTATTTAAAGCTCTCTTTAACGCATTTTTCTGCTCCTATTTTTCCAAATCACTAAAGCATGTAAAGTCGGGTTGAAAGGCAAGGGGAACGATTCCTGTCGGACCATGGCGTTGTTTTGCTATAATAACCTCGGCTTTACCCTTGGCTTGCTCCATTGCATCTTGCCATTTGCTATACTCAGCGGTGCCTTCTTTGGGTTCTTCATTTTTGAGATAATATTCTTCACGATAAACGAACAAAACAATGTCGGCATCTTGCTCGATTGAACCAGATTCACGTAAGTCGGAGAGTTGTGGACGTTTATCGGTTCGGTTTTCAACTTGACGCGAAAGTTGTGACAGAGCAATGATGGGAATATTGAGTTCTTTTGCAAGTGCTTTTAATCCGGTGGTAATGTCTGTAATTTCTTGAACGCGATTTTCTAATGAACGCTTTGAACCCCTTGTCATGAGTTGGATATAATCGATAATCAAGACATCTAGACCATGTTGTCGTTTAAGACGCCTTGCACGTGCGGCCAATTGTGCAAGGGAGACACCCCCCGTTTGATCAATATAAAGAGGGATTGTTTGTAAGGAACGCATTGCGTGAATAATTTTTGCAAATTGCTCTTCTGAGATATTACCACGGCGCATATCAGAAGAAGAAACCTTTATTTGCTCTGAGATAATACGAGTTGCAAGCTGTTCAGTTGACATCTCAAGTGAGAAGAAACCAACAATACCCCCTTCATTGGCTTGGCTGTTATCACGCTTACAAGCATTGGCAATATTAAAAGCAATATTGGTCGCCAGAGAGGTTTTCCCCATAGCAGGGCGCCCCGCAAGGATAATTAAATCAGATGCTTGTAGCCCCCCCATTTTTTCATCAAGGGTTTTGATATGGGTAGCTATCCCAGAAAGCTGTGAGGAACGCTTTTTTGCAGCGCTTGCCATGTTAAGTGCTTTTGCAATGGCTGTATCAAAGTTTTCAAACCCACCTCCATATTTTCCTTTTTCGGCTAACTCAAATAATTGATTTTCAATCGTTTCAATTTGTTGGGAAGGTGTGAACTCCAGAGGCGCATCAAAAGCTGTATTGGCAACTTCATTGCCAAGATTAATCAAAGACCGGCGGATAAAAAGATCGTAAATGACGCGTCCATAATCTTCAGTGTTAATAATAGTGACTGCCTCTGTGGCTAAGCGAACAACATACTGGTATACAGTAATATCTCCAACTTTTTCTTCCATTTGGATATAGGGCTTGATTGTAATGGGGTTTGCAAGATGACCCTTTTGAATAATTTGTAAGACAATCTCAAAGATCTTTTGGTGTAGCGTTTCAAAAAAATGTTCTGCTTTGAGAAAGTCTGAAACGCGATCGAGTGCATTATTATTAATCAGGATTGCTCCAAGCAATGCCTGTTCCGCTTCAATATTATGGGGAAGTTGACGAAAAGAAGAAGCAAAATTATCTCTTGGATTTTCTGTTTTTAGCATGTTCAATGTTCTCATTGCTTTCTTTTCCCTTGTTTGGTGCCTCGAGTGTGATTTCTGTGATGTATCCGCTTTGTTTTTCATAACGATGTGTGACGGTAGCAGCTTTCCATGGTCCATTGATTTGCCCACGAAACCCTTGAAGGATGAGAGGTTGATCCGCCATGATTTCAGGGCGTCCCTCAAGAGACAAAGAACCACTGCCTACAGCACGACACAACCTGTCCGACTCGGAAGCAGCAGCAGCTCGTGCTTCCTCTTGACATGGATAACAACTGCGAAGACGCCGCACGGGACCGCTAAACCCTGTCTGATGTTTGACTTGGCATTGCTGCCCTTTTGAGCGATCAAAATAAGAAGCTTCAATGGTGCCATATTGCGTACGTGGCTCTAGGGTAAATTCCCAGTTGGAACAGTCGTGCTTATGGATTGCTAATGCTGGTAAATTGTCACCGCTTAAAAATAAAAACTTATTGTCCTTGATCAAAAAACGTGCCCGCATGCGATCGGCAAGGCGGGTTAAAAAATCAACAGCCGATTGATCTGTACGAATCACATAAGGCAAAGTTTGTTGAGTGAACTGAGGACTGACCTTTGCTTGATAGCCATGGCGTTTGGCAAGTGTCTCCACAATCTCACCAACAGTTTTGTGATCAAAATGCTCACTCACCTGTTCTTTGAGCTCTTTACGCATCGAGGCACTTTTGCCACAAAGGCGCAAGATCTCTCCATCACTGCCCCCACAACTTACAACCGATTCGACAACAAAACACCCCATAAATGCACTGATGCTGTTCTCATAACCAAAGATCACCTGTAGCGCACTGTTGCTTGAGGGAACCTCTAAATCATTGCCACTATCGTCAAACTCTGCTTCAAATGTATCGGCTTCATTCCCGGCATGAGCCGTGATAGTTGCGGTTAAAAGACGCTGGTAAAAAACCTCATGAACAGGTTTGTCTCCCACCTTGACCGCAATAAAAGGGTGTGTACGCATTAATCCCATAACCGCTTCACCATGCTTTGAGGATTAGACAACACAAATTCAGGCAAAATGACCTTTAAGCCCCGCGGTAAAAACACACCATATTTGGCAATCTCTGGATTGGCTTCCAGTGTGGCTTCTAAATAGCCGTTTAGTCCCCCAACTTGAGAACGGTCCCCTAACACAGCCATGACATGGTGAAAGCAAAGGAGATCGAGGCTCATATCCTCTAGCTCTACAACAACATGTTTTTCTGGTATCTTCATAGAGTTTGTCCCTCTTGG
>NZ_JBHIPR010000043.1:0-105242 GCF_042196145.1 Bartonella sp. AP258QHHD | reverse complement strand
TGATATGACGCGGCTTTCAAATAGCGTTTCTTATTGATTAAAATGAATCATCCACAATGGAGTAATGAATGCATATATACAAAACGTATCATATTGCAAGCGCTCTATTAGAGATATGAAAACTTATCAAAAGAAACGTAAATGTGCGTATGATCTTTAATCACTCATTTGAATGAGAGAGCCTATAAAACGCTTGTTATGGCTATCAAACGTATCAAACAAATCAAAATGCTCGGTAGCTTTAACAATCCAATCAAAAGCAAATGCATATTCAATAAATATCTGCAAAAAACGTTCTTTTTACATTTGGAAGCGTTGGTTTTTAAAAGCAGCTTTTCATAAGATAAATAAACAAACGCTTTTATAAAGTGTAAGGTTTTTAAGATTTTGCTCTGCTGTGAAAGCTAAATCTTAGTTTTCTCATAAATGAAACGTTTTTAAGAGCAAATGATAACTAAGTTATAACTGTTATAAAAAAACGTTTTAACGTTTCTTATAAAGATCTCATCTTATGTTTCAAACGTTTAAACGTGCATTTAAAGAGGTTCTCATAAGCGTATTTGTACTTTTCATTAAAACCTAATTTCTTTAAATATTAGCCGGTCCATTTTTGGAGGCATTATCTTAGAATAGAGCATTCTTTAAACATTACAGCTTTTGACTCAAAATTAAGTAAAAACCCATACCTTATGATGTTACAATGGTTTTGAAGTTTGTTTGCTTATCTTTGTCTTAATAGCTGCCCCCAAATTTGGAAAGAGCTCATTTGGTTTCGTATTTTTAAACTATAACTTTTAAAATGTTTTTAGTACCAAATCTAAAGTAGATAGTTATTCTACTGCCATGGCATTATTTGCCTCCATTTTTTTGTGGAAGCGAATAGTTCCATTCTTAAAGACTAGCCTGCAATCTATTCATTAAAAGGCTTTTCATTTCATAAGATATAGCATTTTGAATTTCATGACCTTTATTTCCTACCTCGGTAAAAAAATACCGTGGTTATAAAATCGATCTTGTCTTTAAATCCTTTTATGCAATCTTTAAAATGTTCGGTGTTATGATGATGCTGTTATGACAGCTCTCTATTTTGCGCTCGCCAATTTTGGCGAATGTTAATTTGCTCTTTTATGTGATTAACAATCCAATCTTTAAAACAAGATGTGATCTTTAAACGTATGTTATCGATATTTTCAAACGACTAAATTTAAAACAATGTGATTTGTGCTGTGATAAAAACGTATCATAAAATTTATGAACTGTTATGAATGATATCGGCTTTTCATTTCATATGAACGTTTACATGCGTTATAATATTTACATTATGATTTGCTTTTTATGGTCTATTCATACATGGCAATCTTATATAAAAAATGGTCAAATGAATCACGTATAAAAGTATGGATTCTTAAGTAGATTCTTATAAAATAATTGCAAACAACATATTGACTTTATTGTGTTTTTTATATACTATACGATGTTTATGGGGTACCAGTTGTGCATACGCTTTATAGACAAGCTCTGCAATATCAAGTTGCTTCGGCTAAAGATGATTTTGTGTCTGAGAACGCAGGCCGTACATGGAGACTGAACAGCGAAGATGTACGGGCTTGCTGCGCACATCTTGTTGATGAAATGTATAAATTTTAAAATAATAAGGGTGGAGGATATGGTCAAAAATGATAAGAAATACCGTTAGTTAGTCGTTGGTGGTACAGGAATATTGGCGCCCTTTTGCCGGTCATGAGGGCTGAACAACGTGATTATCGCAGCGCGTTTTCGTTCTCATCAATCCAAAATTGAGTTATTTCAGACAAGGGCTAAATGTATATTTTGGAGATTATTATAAGCCATAGGCACAATTTTTAAAAGGGGTACCACTATGGACGGGCTTGAAATATTGCATATTATGGGGGGCATTCGCCTGCACATGCATTTTCGTGTAGATTGAGATTGAGCGGTTGGCCTTCTTACCGAAGCCTCTGCGTATTGTTCATGTTTTTGGTTCTAATGCAGAGGATAAAATAATCTCTGGATGTGCGCATCATAATAAGATTGATCCCACATCTGTAAAATTAGGTCGGAAAAGGCTATCATATGGCCGGCGGTGGTCAATGAGAAAAGTGTTTATGATCATGTGATTTGTGAGAGCCGTATTGAGAAAGAGTTTGCGCAAAATCTCGATAATGACTCTGATGTAAGATTGTTTTTTAAACTGCCAAGAAGTTTTAAAATAACCATTCCCATTGGTTCTTATACGTCTGATTGGGCGGTTTTTTTAGAGAGGGATGGCGAACAAAAGCTTTATTTTGTACTGGAAACAAAAGGAACGAATAGCGATTTTGATTTGCGCCTTAAAGAAATGCTGAAGATTAAATGCGGCAAGGCGCATTTTACCGCCCTTGAGACTGGTGTGGTGTTTAACGAGGCACTGGTGATGAGTTGGCGCGATTCTAAGCGGGGGGGATGGTGGTAGAGAGAGTGGGGGCTGTGGTAAGAGTGGGCGGCACGAATGACGCTGTCTTTAGTTGTGTACCACCAAGCTAATTTTGTGCTTTGCGAAATTCGCCAAGGCTTTTGGACGTACCGCGTTTACCGCGTAATAAAATCTTATGAATATCATGCAGAAGGCGCGCGCAGAAGGGGGTGATTACGTGACTAGCTTCCCAATGCCGTAATTAAGTACAGCTACATAATGAGATAGCTCTTCAATATCATCAGTTGCACTGATACTTTTTCTTTATTTTCAAACAATAATAGGTCAGATGGTAACGATTATGTCCTTTCTATCTAAGAAAAGAGTAGCACCGCTTGCGTATATGCACGAGTAAAAGTCAATCAACATTGGTCTGAGGTAAAAACCGTCAATTATTTCTAATACACCTAAGGATTTCATAGCTTGCTCTAACGGTTTATATAAAGCCGCCCTTTTAAAAGGTGGATTGGGTGGAAAATTTATTGGGATATAGGCTTTATGAATCTCTCGAACTAAGCTTTCTACTATGCAGGTTCTAAGGCGTGATTGCATATATGGTCGCATCTGTTGCTGCATTGTGTAGGCAGAGATCCTAAATGAGGAAAGGAGGGATGCTCTTTTAATTACAAAGGAAGAATACGGCGCGTAAGTGAAGCAAAATGTATTTTGAGGAGCAGTAAAGGGGTGAGGTATTTGATGTCCAGCGAGTGATGGATGGAGTATAAGGGGGTATTGCTAGGGCGGAGTTTTTAGTTAAGAATCGCGCTCCGTACGCTATAAGCTCTCTGCATCCTTCATATAGGCGTTGGATCATCGCCCAATGCAACGTAAAGGGGCTGTTTTGTCTTTAGCGTTTGTTTGGCTGCTTCTATAGTGCCGCTGGCTCTATCAGCCATTATGGTGATAATTTTCTCGTCCAAAGAATAAATCAATCGATTGCGTAATAGGGTATGTGTGCCTTTTTTGACCGTGTCTTTTTTTAAAAGCAGCTGTTACCTCGTGGCAGGGTTGGGGGTGTTTATATGATCAGCCTGCCAAAGAAATGGAAGCGTTATCGCGATAGCCACCAATAGTAGTCCAGCGATAAAGGTGGCAGCAAACTGCAATGATATAAAAGAACCAAGGACGCCGACCAAAAAGCTTCCGACCGGCGTTCCAGCATAGCCTATCACTCGAAAAGCAGAATTAGCTCGCCCGAGAAGTTGCTTTGGTGTGAGGCGCTGCCTGAAGGCGGTAACACCAATAAACCATAAGCTTGCTCCAACGCCAGCGATAAAGGTGACGCCCCATACGACGACAGCACTTTTTGAAAAGGCTGGAATCAGCAGCAAGACAACCGTTCCTAAACCGTCAGTGAGAACAGCTAGGCGCACCGGTGCATAGCGTATACGCGGTGCAAATAGGGCGCCTGCCATTGTTCCAAGCGCGTAGGCCGCAAACATCACGCCATATTGGCTGCTATGTAGGCCCAGATACCGACTGTCGGTAACGAAGAAGATGAATGAGGTTAGGAATGCTCCAAATACCACCGATAGAAAGAATGTGAGTAATGTAAGGGAGGTAAGATGCCGATTTGAAAAAATGAAACGAAAGCCGGCAATGATATAACGGAAAGTGATGTTTTCTTTATCAAGTGCTGGCGATGTCGGAACAGCACGGCGAGCGGTAAAAATCAATGCGATAAAAAGCACGATTAAAAGGCCGAGAAATAGCAGGGTGCTATGCGCTAAAATGCTGCTTGTTATGACAGGGGCAAGAAAATAGGAGACCCCGAAATCTAAAAACAAGACAATAGAGTAGAAGGTCATCAATCGCTCTCCCTCCATGATAAGTGGTGGAATCGTCATTATATAAGCTTCGGCAGAAACGACGATGAATCCAGCAATGGTTGCATAGAAGAAAATTTGTTCGGCTGGAGTAATCTGTATCATAAGTAGTATGAACAGGACAATATGCAGTAGCATGAAGATGAAGAGAGCTGAGGTGGCAAGTTTTATTTTGTCGCAGCGATCAAGTAAAACGCCTGCAAGGATGCCGAAAATTGGCCACGCTAATGAGAAGAGACCTTGCGCCCAACTTACTCCGACTACGCCATATCCAGATTGTCTTGCTAATAGCGGGATGGCAGTGCGCAAAGCACCGCTGAGTAAGGCGAGCAGACTAACGGTTAGGCAAAAATAGCGTATGTTCTTGTTGGAAAAAAGCGTGAACATTCTGTTCTCCTTAAGATGCCACACAGGTTTCCACTGTTCCATCAAGTACGGCGGTTGTATTCAGCATGTTTGCGACATAGCCGTCCAAGATATTCCTATCTGCCTGAGGTAGAAGAAAATACATAAGGTTGGAATACCATTGCCAACCACGCTGAGTCAGCTGGAGATTGTTATCACTTTCTGCGATGAGACCTGCACCTATGAGCTGTTGTAGGTTATTGTATACGAAAGAGGGGAGTGCGGTCCAGTCAATTCTTTCTTTTTTGGCATAACCGTTATAAGGTAGCCTCATACACAAAGCCTTGGAGGCTTGTTGCTCTGCTGATACCCAATTGTAGTATACTTTGGATTTGCCTTTAAGTTGTATGTCGGTAATGTATCCGCTTCGACTGGGATTGGCTCGTGTGACGAGTGAGCCGAGAATCGACATTGCTGACGCCCCGAAGCCAACCACATAATCGTCATGATAACCATGCAAATATTTGTGATAGCGGAAATAATTAGCTGAACTCGTTTTAGCGAGCGTTAGAGGAGTGTTATTGGCAATTTTGATATAGGAATGCCCATTACACGGCGCATAGCCGCAGCTGCGCATAACGATGTCGCTAAATAAGCGAAGCATCTGTCGATGCTGTAGGCTGGATGGCTTTAGCCCTTTTTGTGCGTAAGACTTATGCAGTTGCGACGTGATAGCCAGATTGTTAATTGCATAGAGGTTGCTGGCTTGCTTCAAATCGTATAATAGTTCTTCGGCTTGCTGGCTGTGCATGCCATATAGTAGGTCTAAACCGACATGTCCAATTATCTCTTGTGACCAAGCTACGGTATTGTTGATTTGTTCACGTGTTGAGGTGAGGTTAAACAATGATCGGAAACGCTCAATGAAACTCTGTATACCGAAGCTGATCCGGTTAACGCCGATCTCACGGGCAGCATAAAGTTTATCACGTGTAACGCTCTTCGGTTCGCTTTCCAGTGTAAGCTCAGTTAAGGAAGAGAGCTCAAATTCGGCATGCAATACTTTTCCGATGTGGCGGATATTATCTGCAGACAAAAGCGACGGTGTGCCGCCCCCTATATAGATGCTGCGGATGGGCCCTCTAAGCGAGCGAATGAAATTTCCTTTGTTTCTGATCTCTGTGGTAAGCGCTGACATATAAGATTCGATTTGCTTAACGTGCTTGTAGGCCCCTTTCTGAAAGGGACAGAAGGAACAGATGGTTTCACAAAAGGGAATATGCAAATAAAGAGAAATAGTATGCGCTTGTGGAATCTGCTTACTGTGCGCTAGTTTATTAAAGTCTAGGTAATCGTAAAATTCATTTGAAATAGTGCGAAATAACGGATATGTGAAGTTGTAAATCAGCTTGAGTTGATCGAATTTCACAAAAGGATGATCCACGAGTTGCATAGCTTATCTCCCCCAATTTCTTAACGCGCACTATATTATTGACGGGCGACTGGTGATCCAATTATCCGAGTGTATTACCAAAGATTTTCACGGAACATAATGAATCCTCCTTTTGTAGAAGTTATATGTATTATACATATAACTCATTATATGAACAGATGAGCTTGTTTAAGAGGCAATGTAAAGATAAAAATATAAAAGAACTTTCTCTTGCAGCCTTATGGTCTGATATTGCAATTGGTATCCTGTTTTACGTGGTCGGGCTATGGATGCCTAGGGCGAGAAAAAGCAGGGTATTTTAATGGACGTGCGGGGCATCATTGTTATGTTGCTGGGACTTGGAATTTGCGTCTGGTTATGAGATATCATTAGCGCAAAAAGATGGTTTTAAAGGTAGAGATACATTTTTTAATATCCCTGTAAAACTTCGAGAAGAGATAGAGTTATCCTATTAGAAAACATATAAATATCCAGTGTGATAATATTATCGAATTACATGACATCATCACTCTTGCACGCCATTTTGATATACTACCTAAAATCTCATTGAGATTGTGCCATGTACTGGCAAACAGGGATAGATCGCGTTTTGGTATGACTGCGGCGGAGTTACGTGCCGCATTATCTTTGCTAGAATCCAATAGGATTAGGCTTAATGGGGCGCCTTTTCATGTGGGCTCTAATTTGAATTCGACTGAGTTAATAGTATCCACCTTAACTAAGGCTGGAAAGGATATTTACGCATTGAAGGATCAAAAAAGTTTTATCAGTTTAGGCGGGGATATCCGACTTCCACAGCGTTCTGCGATGCCGTGACGGTCAATGATGAATACTCTCGTAAAATTTATGAGGCATTGTCACAATTGGGTTGTGATTTACATAAGCTTACGGTAATTATTGAATCTAGGCGTATTATATCTGAAGATTATGGTTATTTATTTTCAAATATTAGCTCTATAAAAGAGCAGAATGGTACGAACTTAATTATAATCTGGGCTCTGGGGATGTGTACTCAATCTGCACAGTATCACGAGATCATAAGTCAAAGTATGTGAAAGAAACTGATACAAAATAGATTTTACGATGGTGGAAGACCGACGATAAAGGACGTTAGTTCAAAGGAAATTGATATTATTGTGTTCTCATATCCTGATTTTTTGGCTTTTTAGATATAAACAACACATCTCCTAGTGGGCTGGAGACTATCAGATGTTGGATCCCGCATGGCGCAATTAGCAAAAATTCCTATCTATTGGATTTGGTATGCTCTACTGGATTCTCAGCTCTAAATATTGTGTGCGAAGAGCAATGTCAAGCGGTGGAAATTGATATAAGTGCAGAGTTTGTACCATCCGCTCAGAACAAGGTTGATAGCTCTATTATGCAGGCGATGGTTAAGTTTCATATTGGAAATGCTGAGCGTATGTCTTATCCTGAAAATACATTTACGCATATTACGGCGGGGTGAGTATTTGTAAGCACAGCTGTAAAGGCTATTCACCATCCTAGGGTGTTTACTTCTACGTGGATAACAATAGAGTTACAAAACTTGCTTCATATTAAAAGAAAAGTTTCTTTTCTTTTAATTAAGCATTGCTACAACCAAAAGGAAATTAAATATCTCGCCTTTATTATTCTCGCCAATGTTTGCTTATATATGATTATTTGAATCGGAATTAGGTTACGTACAATATGGTATTTCTCGCTGTTTTATATAAGGAGAAGGTTCGCACCGATGTATCGCGTGCAATATCAATTTTTTCACTATGATGATAGGATAGCTTTTTGAGCGCAAAGTTCTTTTACCTTGATGGATCTTATAGTATTCTTCAAAAATATCAGTTGATAATTTTTTTTCGTGTCGTTTATGCATGGGCTGATACAATAAGAATAGGACTTGATTGTTTTTAAAGTTGGTATGTTATGGATGTAAAAAATGGTAAACAAACGAAAAGTAAGAATTTTAAACCTGTTTCTCGTTTTCTCAAAAGTTTACGTGGTGTGCACAATTGGGAACAAGTTTCACAATGGCTTGCTTTCCGTAAGGTAGAGGATATTGAATGTATTACGCCTGATCAAGCAGGGGTACCACGGGGCAAGATGATGCTTTCTAAAAAATTTACATCGGAAACATCATTGGCATTGCCTTCAGCAGTTTTTATGGCAACAATTTCAGGGGATTATCCGGAAGATGGTCATGGTTTTGAATATCCTAAAGCAGATGGTGATTTACGCCTTGAGCCTGATCTTTCTACGTTAAGCATTGTTCCATGGGAAGATGCTCCTACGGCACAGGTGATTTGTGATCTTGTGTATCAAAATGGTCAGGTTGTAGATTACACACCACGCAATGTTTTACGAACGGTGGTTCACTTTTACACAAAAATGGGTTTAAGCCCTGTTGTTTCACCAGAAATTGAGTTTTATTTGGTACAAAAAAATCCCGATCCTGATTATCCGTTAGTTCCACCGGTTGGTCGTTCTGGGCGTTCAATTGGTGGTGGACAGGGGTACTCCATTGCTGGTGTTAATGAATTTGATGATTTGATTGATGATATTTATCAATTTTCAGAGGCACAAGGATTGGAAATTGATACCCTCATTCATGAAGAAGGAGCAGGTCAGTTTGAAATTAATTTACGTCATGGTGATCCTATTGAGTTAGCGGATCAAGTTTTTATGTTTAAACGAACAATTCGTGAAGCAGCACTAAAACATAATATGTATGCAACTTTTATGGCAAAACCCATTCAAGGGCAGCCGGGTTCTGCTATGCATATTCACCAATCGGTTGTTGATAAGAAAACCGGTATGAATATTTTTACACAGGAAAATGGTGAAGAAAGTATCTGTTTTCGCCATTTTATTGGTGGATTGCAAAAACATATGCCAGGGGTACTTGTGATGCTTGCACCTTATGTGAATTCTTATCGACGTCTTGTCCCTGATAATTCGGCTCCTGTTAATTTGCGATGGGGATATGATAATCGTACTACAGCTTTTCGAGTTCCCCGTTCTGCTCCTCAAGCGCGACGTGTTGAGAATAGACTTCCTTCATCAGATGCGAATCCTTATTTAGCTCTTGCAGCTTCTTTAGCGTGTGGTCTTATTGGTTTGCAACAAAAAATTGAGCCGGATGAGCCAGCGACAAATAATGTAAACGCTGATAATATTGAGTTGCCGCGTGGACTCATTGAGGCAGTCAATTTGTTTGAACAAGATACAGTGATACGTGCTATTTTAGGGGATGTGTTTGTCAGTACTTATGCTGCAATCAAACGCCAAGAGTTTGAAACTTTTATGGAAGTAATCAGTCCGTGGGAGCGTGAATATCTCCTGCTGAATGTTTAAATTTTATGACGATGATTGATTATAATTCAATTTCTCCAGGAATTTCTTGGTATGAAGATGCTTTAAGAGAACGTCCATCGTATCCTTCTTTTTGTGAAAACAGACAGTGTGATGTGGTCATTATTGGAGGCGGATTTACGGGTCTTTCGGCTGCTTATCATTTAGCCAAGGCTGGAGTAGATGTTGTTTTATTTGAAGCATCACGTTTTGGTGATGGTGCTTCAGGGCGCAATGGTGGACAGCTGGGAACAGGGCAACGGCAATGGGTAGAAACATTAGAAAAAAAGTATGGTTTTGAGCGGAGTAAGGCTCTGTTTGATTTGGCAGAAGAAGCTAAAAGAGATATTTTAGCTTTATGCGCAATGCCTAATTGTCCGTGTGATTTGATAGGAGGACAGCTTTCTGTAACTCATAAAAGGCGTGAGCTTCTCTCTTATCAACGGCATATTGAGGCGATGCAGCGTTATGGCTATCACGCGCTTACTTTTATGGATAAGGCTGAAACATTTGAGCGACTTGGATCAACTTTTTATTGTGGTGGTATTTATGATGCGGATACCGGTCATATAAATCCCTTAAAATTGATTATTGGGTTGGCAAAAAGAGCACAAGATGCTGGTGCTAAGCTTTATGAGAAGTCACAAGTAACGACCATAAGGCGCAAGGGAGCACATTGGAAAGTAATAACAGAAAAAGGCAGTGTAACAGCAGAGCATGTTTTACTTGCAACAAATGGGTATAAACTTGGTCTGGAGCGTTTTATTGAGAAAAATATTGTTTCTATTCGCTCTTATATTGGAGCAACGGACCCATTACCAAAGCATAGTTCAATTCTTATAGGGGGGGAATCGGTTGATGATTCCCGTTTTATGGTTCGCTATTTTCGCAAAAGCATTGATAATCGTCTCTTATTTGGTGGTGTAGAAAGTTATGATAATAAGCATCCTCTAAATTTAGATGAACGTATAAAACGGCAAATTGTTGAAATTTATCCTCAATTACATTCTATCAATTTAAGCCATCGGTGGGGAGCAACGGTTGCCATCACAGTTGAACGCATGCCCTATGTTCGCCAACTTTTCTCAAGGATAACTTATTGTGGTGGTTATTCAGGGCATGGCGTTATGCTGGCTCCTTTCGTGGGAAAATTATACGCAGAATGGTTAACTGGAAAATATGAACGTTTTTCCTATTTCCAAGACTTAAAGATTTCATCTTTTCCGGGGGGACGCGTTTTGCGTTATCCGCTTATATTTTTAGCAATGCGTTGGTTTTCTTTATTGGATCGCCTTTAATGTAAACATTGCTTGAAATGAAGAAAATTAATGGCTTATTTAGTATCTGTCTGCTTTAATGATGAAAGCTTTTATAAGTGATATGGGATTTCATAATCGAATAGAAAAATAAACAAGTTCATGGTGCGTAAAATTATTCCAGTTTCTTCCTTTGATTGTATTGTTTTTGGTGGCAATGGTGATCTGGCGTTGCGCAAGCTTTTGCCGGCTTTGTATCATTGTCAGTGTGCTGGGCAATTCAGTGAGCCAACACGTATTATTGGGGTTTCGCGCACTTTCTTAAGTTGTGAAGAATATCAAAATTTTGTTCGCATTTCTTTAGAAAAACATATCCATCCAAAAGATCTCAATTCAACAGAACTCAATCGTTTTCTTGCACGTTTAAGCTATGTTTCTGTTGATGTTACCTCAAATCGAGGGTGGAAGGATTTAGCCCTCCTTCTGTCACAAGATTCAGCAGATATTCGAGCTTTTTATTTGGCTGTTGGTTCGTCACTTTTTGCTGATATTGCGATGAAGTTGGGAAAAAATAATTTGGTGACAGCACAAACACGGATTATCATTGAAAAACCAATTGGTTGCGATGTAAAAACAGCTATTTCACTTAATGATGTATTTGCAAGCGCCTTTAATGAAGAGCAGATCTTTCGCATTGATCATTATCTTGGGAAGGAAACTGTTCAAAATTTAATGGCATTGCGGTTTGTTAATACACTTTATGAACCGCTATGGAACTCCAATTATATTGATCATGTTCAAATAACCGTTGCTGAATCTTTAGGGTTAGAGGGGCGTACAGAATACTATGAAAGCACTGGTGCTCTACGCGATATGGTTCAAAACCATATGCTACAGTTACTTTGTTTGGTTGCGATGGAAATACCATTTACCAACAGTGCTAATGCTGTGCGCGATGAAAAACTTAAAGTTTTACATTCTTTAACACCGCTTGATGTCCATAATGTAGGGCAGCATACTGTACGTGGGCAGTATCTTTCTGGTCTATCAAATGGTATATCGGTAGAGTCTTATTTTGATGATCTAGGAAGAGTGAGTAAGAGTGAAACATTTGTAGCACTTAAGGTTAAGATTGATAACTGGCGTTGGGCTAATACGCCTTTTTATTTACGAACAGGTAAGCGCATGTTCACGCGAATGTCTGAAATTGTTGTGGTTTTTAAACCTATTCCTCATAATATTTTTAATGTGGATTTAGATGAAATTTTTTCTAATCGGCTTGTAATTCGTCTCCAACCTGATGAAGGTGTAAAACAATGGTTGATGATTAAGGATCCAAGTTATGGCGGTATGCGGTTTCGTCACATTCCATTAGACATGAGTTTTGCTTCCGCATTTTCTGAACGTAATCCTGATGCTTATGAACGTTTATTAATGGATGTTATTCGTGGAGATCAAACACTGTTTATGCGTCGTGATGAAGTTGAGGCTGCTTGGCGTTGGATTGATCCAATCATTGAGGGATGGGAAGCAATAAAACAGCCTGTTCACAGTTATAACGCTGGTTCGTGGGGTCCGTCTGCTTCGATGAGCCTCATGGAACGTGATGGACGTATATGGAACAATTTAGTTTAGAGCAATAAGTATGTATAGAATGAATATTGATCGTTTAGACTTTGAAACCCCTCAGACTTTAGCTTTGGCATTAGCAGATCGAGTAGCCGCAGAGCTTAGTGTATCTGTTCTTGAGCGCAAGAGAGCAGTTTTAGCGGTGTCTGGTGGTAAAACACCAGAATTGTTTTTTCATTATTTGTCAAAAGCAGATATTGATTGGCAAAAGATCATTATCACTTTGGTCGATGAACGTTTTGTCCCTACACACGATGAACGTTCAAATGAACATATGGTACGGTGTCATTTGTTACAAAATTTTGCCGCAAAAGCACGTTTTGTAGGGCTTTATCATAAAGCAATTACTGCTGAACTTGCTGCTTTTTCAGCGGCGAGTCGTGTTAATACTTTGCCTAAACCCTTTGATGTTGTTGTTTTAGGAATGGGGGAGGATGGACATACGGCTTCTTTTTTTCCTGATGCTGATCGTTTAAAGCAAGCGCTTGATTTACGAACACAAGCACTTGTTTTACCCCTTCATGCTAAGAGTGCTGTTGAGCCAAGACTCTCACTAACTTTGCCAGTTATTATGCAATCTCGTTGCATTATTCTCCATTTCGAGGGTTTTCAGAAACGCGATTGTTTTGAGGAAGCTTGTCAAGATGGGGCTGAAACAGAAATGCCTATTCGGGCAATTTTGCGTAATTCCCCTCATCTCGTTCAGGTTTATTGGTCGCCTGCAGAAAATGAAATAAGTGAATCAAAATATGCGACACAAGGTGAATAAAACGTAATCTCTCTCAATGAATGAGGGGAAGAAACAATGAAAGGGGGAGAGAAATATGGCACTTTCCAAGACAATTGCTACCGTTACACGAAGGATTTATGAACGTTCTCGATCAACACGAGAAATTTACTTAGATCGTATTGCGAAAGCACAAGTTCATCGCCCCAAACGGAGTTTTTTAGGATGCGCCAATCAGGCTCATGGCTTTGCTGCTTGTGGTGCAATAGATAAAGAGCGTTTGAAGGGAAATATCGTTGGGAATATTGGCATTATCACGGCATATAATGATATACTTTCAGCACATCAACCTTTTGAAAAATTTCCTCACTTAATTAAAGAGTCGGCCCGTACGGTTGGTGGTGTTGCACAGGTTGCAGGTGGTGTTCCCGCGATGTGCGATGGTGTTACGCAGGGAAATGCGGGGATGGAGCTTTCCCTTTTTTCGCGTGAAGTAATTGCAATGGCAACAGCTATAAGCTTATCACACGATGTCTTTGATGCAGCATTGTATCTTGGGGTGTGTGATAAAATTGTGCCAGGTTTATTGATTGGTGCCCTAACATTTGGTCATTTACCAGGAATTTTTATAGCTGCTGGTCCTATGACAAGTGGTCAAGGTAATGATGAAAAAGCAAAGATACGTCAACTTTACGCGGAAAATAAAATAGATCGCCAAACACTTCTAGCATCGGAAGCACGTTCTTATCATGGGCCAGGAACATGTACATTTTATGGAACAGCTAACTCTAATCAGGTGATACTGGAGATGATGGGGCTTCATATGCCTGGAGCTTCTTTTATTAATGCGAATACACCGTTGCGTGATGCTTTAACAAAAGAAGCTACGAAACGTGTACTTGAAATGACAGATCTTGGTGATCATTATAGTCCACTTGGAATGATCATTGATGAGCGTTCTTTTGTGAATGCCATTGTAGGATTAAATGCAACAGGAGGTTCTACCAATCATGCGATTCATTTGATTGCTATGGCTGCTGTTTGCGGTATTAAATTGACATGGCATGATATTGCAGAAATTTCATCCGTTGTGCCTCTTTTAGCGCGCATTTATCCTAACGGTTTAGCAGATATTAATCATTTTTACGCTGCGGGGGGAATGGGATTTATTATTCGCGAGCTTATCGAGGCAGGTTTGGTACATGAAGATGTTTCTACGGTTTTTGGTAAAGATCTCAATGCTTATGCAATTGAAGCAAAGCTTTCTGCTGATGGTCATGTGGTGCGTGAAGCGGCTCTTAAGGAAAGTGGTGATCATAAGGTGTTAGCGGGGTGGAGAAAGCCATTTCAGCTTGATGGTGGTCTTCGTGTTTTATCAGGAGATTTGGGAACAGCTATTATAAAAGTTTCCTCTGTTAAACCAGAGTATTGGCAGATTAAAGCACCAGTCTTTGTTTTTAATGATCAAGAGGAACTACAAAAATCTTTTAAATCTGGAGTGTTGCATAATAAAGACTTTATCGCTGTCATTCGCTATCAAGGACCAAAAGCCAATGGTATGCCAGAGCTTCATAAATTAACAACCATTTTAGGCGTTTTACAAGATCGCGGTCAAAAGGTAGCATTGATAACCGATGGGCGTATGTCAGGAGCGTCAGGAAAAATTCCTGCTGCTCTCCATGTGACACCAGAAGCAGTGGATAATGGCCCCATTGCACGTTTGCAGGATGGTGATATTGTTTTTCTTGATGCTCATGAGGGTAAATTAACTCTTTTGGAGGATTTAGCAAAATTTAACGCGCGAAAAATCATACCTCCGGATCTTTCAAAAAACGAACATGGTGTTGGACGCGAACTTTTTCATGTTTTTCGTCAATCCGTTAATCGTGCAGATCAAGGGGCATCTGTTTTTATGACATGAAAAATGCAAAAATAAATAAGCTGAATCATATACAATGAAACCATATACAAGGAATTGTTACAATTTTTAGAATTTTGGTATCGGCAGATTGTGTGATCGCGCGGCGGCTTTGAGTGTATTAACCATAAGCATGGCAATTGTCATTGGTCCAACGCCTCCTGGAACAGGGGTGATCGCAGCAGCTTTTTCTTTTACGTTTTCAAAATCGACATCACCAACAAGACGTGTTTTCCCTATACCTTTTTCTGGTGCAGCAACGCGGTTAATACCGACATCAATAACAATTGCACCATCTTTTATCCAGTCTTTTTTAATCATTTGTGGGCGGCCTACAGCTGCTACTAGAATATCAGCGCTTCGACACACATCATCAAGGTCACGGGTACGACTATGGGCAATTGTCACAGTGGCATTGGCTGCTGTTAAAAGGGCAGCCATAGGTTTTCCAACAATATTAGAGCGTCCAACAACGACAGCATCAAGTCCAGATAAATCTCGTCCACAGTGTTGTTCAATCATCATCATGGCACCAGCTGGAGTGCAGGGAATAATTGCATCTTCAAGTGCATTTGCCGCGAGTTTTCCTACATTAATATAATGAAAACCATCAACATCTTTTTGGAAAGCAACGGCTTGTGTTATGCGATTTGTATTCATATGAGCAGGGAGAGGCAGCTGTACCAAAATACCATGAATTTTGGGATCAGAATTTAATGTTGCAATAAGTTGAAGGAGTTCTTTTTCTTGCGTTTCTTTGGAAACGACATGTTTGATTGAAAGAAACCCACATTCTTCGGCTTTTTTATTTTTTGAGGTGACATATACTTGACTTGCAGGATCATCTCCAACGATAATAACAGCGATACTAGGTTGTATATTATAGTGATGGCGGAGCTTTGCTGTTTCGGCCTTAACTTTCACAATAATCTCTTCAGCAAGTTTTTTTCCGTCGATAATATTATTCATTCAGAGATCCTTTCGGTAAGGCTGTTTGTTTTCTTTTGTAAAGCATTTTCTAATAATACGATAGAGTTTTATAGCAATATTCATATGAGAACAGTAAGAATGGTTTTATAATGTTGTGGATTTATAGTTTTGAAGACTTTTAAATAATTGCTTTATAAAGAAGCAGCAACATTGCTGTTTGAATAAATTTTGGATAAAGAACAAAAATAATGAAGATACAAAGTGGATATAGTGAATTATAGGATTATAAAAACTTTTTATGATCATTTAAGTTTGTTTTTAATCTGTTATAGGGGGATAAGTATAGAGGGATAATGTGCGCATCAGAATAATAAAATTTTTGAGCGGAGTTTTTATTACAATTATCTTTTTATTTGGAGTGGGGATTCTCGTTTTACCTTATCTTATTTCTACAGATGCGATTCGTATTCGTTTAGCGCAGGATTTAAGTGCATGGACGGGTTACAATGTGCAATTGCGTGATCCACCGCGGTTACATCTTTTTCCTTATCCTAAAGCATTTCTTTCTGGCGTTACTTTAACATCAAAAATGGATGATGTTGCGCCATTAATGGAAGCTGAATCAATAGAAGTTGATCTTTCTGTCGTCGATCTTCTTTGGGGACATATTTCTTTTTCAGAGACGCGGATTATGCGTCCTCAATTTGTTATGGAAAAGCCTGTTAAAACAATAGCAGATTTTTTTGATCGGTTTTCTCGCTCACAAGGTGCATTAGGGGTGGCAATACGTAATACGCGTGAAATATTAAAACATAATCCTGAGCATCCAGAGATAGAGCACCTTTTAAAACAACCTTTTGGACGGATTGTCATTAAAAATGGTGTTCTTGTGTATCACGATAGTTTTTCAGGAGTAGCAGAAAAAATAACAGGATTAAATGCAACTTTAGATTGGCCGGAATCAACTCAGGAAGTACGGTTACGTGCAGATGCGCGTTGGCGCGGAGAGTTTACAAAATTATCACTTGATGCTTCTCAAGCATTACTGCTTCTTGCTGGAGGCAAAAGTCATATTAGGGCAAGTCTCAATTCTGTACGTGGGGGAATAACTTTTACAGGAAAGGCTCGATTATCTGAATATTATATTTTTGACGGAAAAGTGTCAATGCGTTCTCCTGGATGGAATCAGACATTGTCTTGGGTTGGTGGAAATCAGTTTTGGGGACATAAATTAAAAATACCCATTGTATGGGAATCTCATTTTTTAGCGCAGCCAATGCATATCCAAATGAACAATGTTACATTTACGATGGGGAAAGCCAATGCGCGAGGAGCTTTAAAACTCGATTTTCAAGATTATGTACCAAATGTCATGGGCTCTTTAGCCTTTGATAATCTAGACCTTAGCCTCTTGGGTTCAATGTTTTTTTCAGGTAAAAAGAAAAATGCCTGCTTTGACATGAGAACTTTTGATTGTATTGGCGTGGATATACGACTTTCTGCGCCACAAGCTAAAATAGGAAATATTTCACTCACAAATTTAGCTGCTGCAATACAAATAAGAGATGGTCATGGTATTTTTGATCTTGGACATGCGAATATTTTTGGTGGATCTGTGCAAAGTAATATTGAAGTTACTTCAGCTGGACAGAAAGTGCGTATTGGAGGAAATATTTCAGGTGCTTCTATTGATATGCAGGAGACTTTAGAAATCTTGGGATTTATTCCATTTATACAAAGCAAAACGAATTTTACTGCAACGGTACGAACACTTGCTGATTCTTGGCCAGAAATTTTTACGAAAATGCAGGGTGAGTTAACACTGAAGATGTCTTCTGGTCGGCTATTAGGGTATGATCTGAATGAATTACAAACAAGACTTTCAAATAAACAACAATTTCTTTTAATGAATAATGATACTTTTTCAACAACATTTGATCACTGGGATATTCAGACAAGCTTTTCAGAAGGTATGATGAAGGTAACAGAGTCATTAATGCGTACAGCAGACTTGAGCTTATCCATTCAAGGAATCATTGCAACTGCTATTGCGCAAGGGAAGGAAAATGAACTGATATTACAGGCACAACTACGCAAAAACTATAGATCAGAAACTTTATGTAAAGATGTCCAATGTCTTGCTAATAGCCTTGCATGGCCTTTTACATTTTCTCTAAGCTCTAAAGGACAAAATCATGGCGATTTTTGGGTTACAAAAGATATTAACGCAGATTGAGTATCGTTTTTCATCTGTATAATATTCTATCCTATAATGGTAATTCGTCTTTTTGCAACTTAAAATTGTCTTTTAAATTTAAATCAGAGCTCCCATTATCGGAAGATTCTCTCATTTTAAATCCGTTCGTCGTGAAGCAGTAAAAACCATCCTCACCGTCATAATAAGTGAGGTTGGTATAGATAAATGACTGAAGAGAGGAATAAAAAACCTTCTTATGGAATCTTTCAAATACAAGAGATTCATAATATCGGTGCTAATCTTATAAAAATTGCTAAAAAACATTAAAATTTTAAGGAGGATGTTGGCCAGTGCTTATTGAATCGCAGAAGAAATACCATAGCCATCTTTGGTAATTGTATGCTTCCCGTCGGCTCCAACAGAACCAATTCCCACTGTAATCAAAATAAAGGCTAAGAGGGTTGTAATCGTAATAATTGTAGCTTTTTTAGCAGACATATTTTTCCTCCACGGATGCATCAATGACTGAATGCAAAGATGAATGGTGCATTATTTAAACTTTTATGAAAGCAGAATCACTTAAGGATCTATAAGTTCCTATTATTATCTCATAAAGCTAAAAAAACTCTATAATTCTTTAATATATTATAGTTCTATAGATATAATTTTTTCTTTTTGCTATATATTTTTCTTCATTTTCTCGATGACGATAGTGAGCATTGGCAAAATTTTTATGCGCATAAATTATAAACTTAAAAGATTATTTATCCGGCAGACATTGGCTTTGAATGAAGAAATAAAGATAGAGGGGGCACAAGCTTCTTATCTTATGCATGTTTTGCGTATGAAAGAAGGAGCAGAAATTTTACTTTTTAATGGACAGGATGGTGAGTGGCTTGCTAAACTTATCACTGTTAAGAAAAAATTTGTTGTGGTTCAGCTTATCCATCAAGAAAGATTACAAACGACGCATTCCAATCTTATTTATTGCTTTGCTCCACTCAAAAATGCGCGGTTGGATTATATGGTGCAGAAAGCTGTTGAAATGGGGGTATCGATTTTGCAGCCTGTTATAACGCATCATACGCAGGCTACGCGTATCAATATGGCGCGTATGGAAGCCAATGTTATTGAAGCTTCTGAACAGTGTGGAATTTTATCTCTTCCTAAATGCGTATCGGCTCTATCATTAGCAGAACTTTTAGCACAGTGGGATGAGACACAGCCTTTATTCTTTTGTGATGAAGAGCATAAATTGCATAATCCATTACCTTCTTTTAAAAAGCGTGACGTTACAACACCTGGTATTCTTATTGGACCGGAAGGTGGCTTTAGTGAAGAAGAGCGGAGCTTTTTAAAAAAACATCCTTTTGTGTTTCCAATATCACTAGGTCCGCGTATTTTACGCGCTGATACTGCCGCTGTTGCTGCTTTGGCTCTTCTTAATGCTACCGTGGGGGATTGGGCAATGGATTGAGAAATCTGTAAAATCATTCTAAACAATTTATTTAAGATGATGATACCAATTATAGGATACGGTAAGTTATGGCGCTTGATATAACTGATGAAAGTGAAATTTATAACTTAGATTCTTTGGTTAGCTATTTCCAAGGGGGGTATAAAGCAGAAGATGATTGGCGCATTGGTACAGAACATGAAAAATTTCCGTTTTATAGAGATGGTTTTCACCCTGTTCCTTATGAAGGAGAGAGGGGAATCCGAGCGCTTTTAGAGAGGATGCAAAGCGCCTTAGGATGGAAACCTATTTTAGATGAAGAGAATATTATTGGGCTCGTAGGATCAGTTGATCAGGGAGCCATTTCTTTGGAACCTGGGGGACAATTTGAATTATCTGGTGCACCATTAAAATCAGTAAGCCATACATATTACGAGTTGATGGAGCATTTAACTCTTCTCAAAAAAATTGCAGAACCATTAGGTATAGGTTTTTTAGGTCTTGGAGCTAGTCCAAAGTGGACTTTAGCTGAAACGCCGCGAATGCCTAAATCACGTTATCAGATTATGACTGATTATATGCCTAAAGTGGGGTATAATGGTCTTAATATGATGTATCGCACATCAACAGTTCAGGTTAATCTTGATTTTTCATCTGAAAGTGATATGCGGCGAAAAATGCAAGTATCCATGAAGTTACAGTCCATTGCAACGGCATTATTTGCAAGTTCGCCCTTTACAGAAGGGCGCCCAAATGGCTTTTTATCGTGGCGTTCTGAAATTTGGCGTAATACGGATAATCAGAGGACAGGCGTTCTGCCCTTTGTATTTTCTGAGCGTTTTGGTTTTGCTGATTATGTTGAATGGGCCCTTGATGTTCCAATGTATTTTGTTGTGCGGGATGGTCGTTATTATGATTGTACACACATAACGTTTCGTCAGTTTATGAATGGAGCATTAAAAGGACAAGTTGCAAATTCAATTCCAAACATGGGAGATTGGATTAATCACTTATCAACGTTATTTCCTGAAGTCCGCTTAAAAAGATTTTTAGAAATGAGGGGAGCTGATTGTGGTTCTTGGAAGCGCATTTGTGCGTTGTCGGCTTTTTGGGTTGGGCTTCTTTATGATAGGGAAGCACTTAATGAGGCAGAGGCTTTGACAAAAGATTGGTGTTTTGAAGAAGTTTTAGAGTTGCGCCAACGCGTTCCTAAAGAAGGGTTAAGAACTCCTTTTCGTCAAACTATTCTTTTAGAGTTAGCACGTCAAGCTCTCGCTATTGCTCGCAAAGGCTTAAAAAATCGCAAACAGTATGATACGAATGGTTTTGATGAAACAAATTTTCTTAATCCTCTAGAAGAGGTTGTTGCAATGGGACAAACAGATGCTGAAAAATTTTTGTCCCATTACTATTCTATTTGGAATGAGTCGGTAGAACCTTTATTTTTAGAATGTGCCTATTAAATTTGAAGCAAAGATACTTCCTACTTTTTTAAAAATGCATATCACCGTGGTGGTTCATTCACTCATTTCTCTAGAGAGCATATCCTACCTTGCTTTTAACATTTCTCATAACGGAAAGGATACAATACAAAAATCTCTTGGGCAGTGTGATTTTTATACCCAATAATATCACGATATTTCCGTAATCGTAATGTTGTCCCTTTGTACTAAAGATAGTTCATAAGAGATAAAGCTTATTATCAAACATTTTTTATTCACTTGGCTCATCTACTTATGAATAGGTCTGAAAATAATATTTTTCACTTTTAAAAGGGATAAAAAAATATAATTTGCGGTTAATAGTCAATTATTATAATTCAATATACAATGCTTATATGAAAGAGCATTTTATTATACAAAAATTATGATATCAATCTTTCAGTGCGCTAAAAAGACAGTAGAAAAAATACCGATAGATCTATGTATGTATAACTCAATTTTATTTTTATAAAAAAAAGAAATATATTATGTAAATAGATAGAAATAAAGATTATTATATATAATGAATGTGTTAATTACATCATTAAATATTGATAAATAAAAAATATTATCTTCATAGAGTTATATGAAATTATAAGCTATTCATAGATAAGAAATAACTATTTGTATGCAAAGGGGTATTATATTAAAATACTATTATTCTTGATAAAGAGGCACGAGATAAAGAGATTGAGCTTGTAACGAATGAGTGTTTGAATACGCACAAAAATTCAAAAAAGCACAACATTTCTATAGCAGAATAATCTTTATCAGTATGAGCGCAACTTATTATAGGCAATTAATTATCCCCATACATTGTAAATCTACTGTAAGACTGCTTTTAATGCTTTAAACTGTACTATTCATAAAATTTATAATATTTGTAGGCTTAAAGCCTCTCATTGTAATCATATATCCTCAGTCTTTTCCATTGTTTTCATTATCTAGAAATTTGTAATCGTCTTTGTTATGCTCCACTAGGATAAGCAGCTTTAAAATGTGCTCGTCCTTCATCCGTAATGGCATCACGCCTCTGTAAACCAGATGTTTTTCTTTCCTTTATTGAATTTGCAAACAAAAGGGATTGTTTTTCATCATGAACAGTTACAGAGATTCAACGTTTTTATAAAGATACCGTGGAAAGCATTGACCTGTATCTATTGCATCTAGATTAGGCAAATTCTTAGCAATCAATACAGAAAAAACGCTTCGTGCTCCTATGCCTGTAATTTGTATCATCCTATTTTCAACTTTTTGTTCTATCAGGACTATACGAGGTATTTGGTAAATTCCATCGTTGAGATTCCGATTATAATAAAACCACTGTTGCGTAAAAGGATGATATGAACTCTGAATGAGGCATGCCTCTTCAAATTCAAAAACCTTTCCTCTTATTAGTTATTGCGTAACATTATAACTCCAACTTATCTTTTTTATATCTAAAGTGACAAAATTATCTATAGCACGTGCACGTGTTGTTCGATCAGTATATGAATAGGTATCGTTAAAACGTTTTACTGCGCTATTATAAAAAGCAATCATATTATTTATATTTTCTGCTCAAGCTCCGCCCTCCAATGTTGCGGCAGCTCTTGCATTAAGATGTTTCATAAGAGGTCTTTCTACTCCTTTCTTATACATTTTTACTCATACGCCAGCCCTGCTTGTGACGTGCAAGCAAATGATTTTGATTGATTCAAGATAAACAGGTTTGAAATGAGAGAATCTTACGTTATTCGGGACTCTCATTTAATATGCAAAACAGTAAATTATGATTATAAATCAACATGTTGTATTTCAAAGACTTTTTATGACTATAAAAAGAGTTTTGAAAAATAAAAAAGCTTTCATTGAGAGCAAAGAAAGAATATATAAAAAGTATTTTCAATAAAATAATTATATTTGAAGTGCTGATCAAAGCTATTGAGAGTGCAGTCCATAAAATGAGCAGAAGTAGCTTGTTGGTGTATTTTCTAGAAAAATCATGAATGTTCGATTGTTAATTCATCCTTGCTTGGAAAGCTCGCTTCAGTTCAAATAGAAAAAGAGAGAGGTAAGGAGATTTATAGGATAAGATATGCTGGAATTATTCAGTATTAAGATGCAATGAATGCTGCTTATATTTCTCTTTTTTAACTATTTTATGAGAGTGAAAATTTAAATAATAAGAAAATAATTTTATTTATTTTCTTTAAACAGTTATTAGTAGATAAAAAATTCTCTTTTAATCTATAAATTAAAAAAATAATGATTTTGTAAAAGCCTTGTAAGCTTTATAGGTTAATTTTAAATATCATGCATTGATTTTGAATTATGCAGATTATTTATGTCAACCATAATAATAGTGAGCATAGACAATGACATTTAATTTTTTCGTCAATTTATTTCTATTTGTTATTTTTTTATTGTTGGTTTCTCAAAGTAAGAAAATGCAATGGAGTCTTTCACTACGTGTTATGCTATGGCTTATCCTTGGCTTGATTTTTGGAAGTGTTTTGCAGTTTATTTATGGAGAGGGTGAAAGCACTTTATTGAAATCCGTTGAATGGTTTAACATTGTCGGTGAGGGCTATATTTTATTGTTGCAAATGATTGTTATGCCATTGGTTTTTATCTCTATCGTTTCAGCAGTTGCTCATTTACATTCTGTTTATGCTGTTGGAAAGATGAGTATAATAACAATTTCAATATTGCTTTTTACAACGGCTCTTTCAGCATTGGTTGGTGTGCTTGTGGTTAATTTTTTTGGATTAACAACCGATGGTTTGGTGCATGAAGGGCAAAATGTTTCTGCTCTTCTTGAAGGTCATATTTCTAAACTTGGAGATATGAATATACCAAAGATGATTTTGTCTATGATTCCTAAAAATCCATTTGCTGAGTTGAGTGGAGCTAAACGTACGTCAATTATTAGTGTTGTGATTTTTGCGTCATTTTTAGGTGCATCGGTTCTTCTTTTAAAGAAAGATGAGCCAGAAAAAGGAGAAAAAGCGCTTTTATTTATTCAAGTGGCACAAGCTTGGATTATGCGGTTAGTCCGTATTGTGATTGCTTTGACGCCTTATGGTATTTTTGCACTTATGACGAAAGTAGGAGCAATATCGCGTATTACAGATATTTTAAATTTACTGGTTTTTATCATTGCCTCTTATGTCGGTATTATTTTAATTTTTGGAATTCATGGTGTATTGCTTGGTATTTCTGGGATTAATCCCTTTCGTTTTTTCAAAAAGGTTTTACCAGTTTTAACATTTGCTTTTAGCAGTCGTTCAAGTGCTGCAAGTATTCCTTTGAATATTGAAGCGCAAACACAGTGGATAGGTGTACCACAATCCATTGCGAGTTTTGCAGCTTCTTTTGGGGCAACAATTGGACAAAATGGTTGTGCTGGTCTTTATCCAGCGATGCTTGCGACCATGATTGCACCCTCTATGGGTATTAATCCTCTTGATCCTACTTGGATTGCTACGCTTATTGGTGTTGTAACGTTGAGTTCTATTGGTGTTGCTGGTGTGGGGGGAGGTGCTATTTTCGCTGCATTGATTGTGTTACCAATTATGGGGCTTCCTGTTACTTTGGTTGCTGTACTTATCTCTATTGAACCGCTAATTGATATGGGACGGACTGCTCTAAACGTGAGCGATTCAATGATAGCTGGAACGGTCACCAGTCAAATATTACGGACAACAGATAAAAGTATTTTTAAAAAATAATTTTAGATTATATTTTTTGGGGCTGTAAAACATCTGTAAGAGATATTTGCGCTGAACCAGGTTGTAGCGGTTTTTGTTGATTGGGATGAGGAGCCCAACCAGAGAGCCAGATGAAAGAAAAATGTGCACGAATACGTCCATCAGGATCACTAAATCGTTGTGCATAGATTTCAGCTGCGCGGAGAAAAAAACGTTTGGATACAGGGCGTCGTGAACGATTGATGAGTGCATTTTGCATTCCCATAGCTTTAAGATCGTGCATAAGGTCAAACATTGTATTATAACGTATTGTGATATCTTCAACGTCTGCTACAGGCAGGGCAAAGCCAATACGCTGTAAAAGAGCGCCTGCATCACGAATGTCGGCAAAAGGGTAGATTCTAGGGCTTGCTCCATCATAAATTTCACTTTCAGCTTGCAGCAGGCTTTCGCGCAATTCTCTTAATGTACCAGCTCCTGCCATAACAGCAAGAAATAAGCCATCTGGTTTAAGAGTATTTTTTATCTGGCTTAGAACACCAGGGGTATCATTGGTCAATTGTAATGAAAGAAGTGAAACAATAAGGTCACAGTAACTTTGAGGTAAATCAAGAAATTCTCGATGACGTAAATGAAATTTTTTATCATGGCTTTGATAAAGCGTATCGGTCTCAATGCGTTCTATGGAACAAACTTTTCCAGATTTCATTAAAGCTTGCGCAGCAAGGTCTGTATGGCTGTGTAAATCGAGAGCTAATGTAAAGAGGCGATCAACAGTGCTAAGGCGTTTATAGAGATCTTCTGCCATGTGAGAGAGTAAAAAGTCACATCCTTTTTTTGCTTTTTGAAAGGCACGTTTTCGGAATTGTTCAATGCGGTTATGATCAAAAATTAAAGGATGCGACATATTGTAGAACACTTTCGATCTATGAAAGAATATATTTTAAAAAGGTTCATTATTTGTGCAAGCTCTGTCAAGTTTATAATATGAAAGAAAATAAATTTATAGAAGGTAAGAGTTTTTAAAGGAATTAAAATTATAAATTGAGGAAATACAAAGGAACTTTTGTTCTGAGGGAAACTTGTAAAAGCCTAAATTTATAATGTTGTATTTTCGAGAAGCGGCGTTAAATAGCGGAGATATACTAAGTAAGTTCGTTGAACGCTTGAAAACGATGCTTTATCCACCAATTTGTCCTGGATGTAAGCAAAATGTTTTTACTTATGGTACGATTTGCTCCGAATGTTGGAAAGATCTTCAATTTATCACAAAACCTTATTGTCCTGTTATGGGGACTCCTTTTGTTTGTGATATGGGGGATGGTTTTCTTAGTGGTGAAGCACTCCGTAATTCCCATCCTTTTTCACGTGTTCGCTCAGTCATTGTTCATAAAGGGCTTGCACGAACTTTAGTAACGCGCTTAAAATATGGTGATCATATAGAATTGGCATCATTTATGGCCAATTGGATGATGTTTGCTGGACGCGAGGTTATTGATGATTGTGATGTTATTATTCCCATTCCATTGCATTTTCGTCGTTTTTGGGAGAGGCGTTATAATCAATCTGCTGAGCTTGCACGTTACATTGCAGCATCACAAAAAAAGCTTTTAAAACCGAGTTGGCTTGTTCGTTGTCGGCATACCCGTCCGCAGGTTAGTCTTTCTTCGAGAGAGAGAAAACTTAACGTAAAAAATGCTTTTAAGGTTTCGCATAAAGTTAAAAAATATCTCAAAGGATGTTCTGTTTTGCTGATTGATGATGTATTTACAACGGGTGCAACAGTTACAGCAGCAGCTGCTGCATTAAAAGATGCAGGTGCACGACAGGTTGATGTGCTAACATTTTCGCGTGTTCTCAAAGAAGATTCTATTTTTCCCTCTTCTTAAGAGGAATTTAAAATGAATATTATTAAAAAATATTGGAGGATAATACTATGAAAGAGGTAATAATTTATACACGCCCTAACTGTCCTTATTGTACAAAAGCACGTGATTTGCTTAATAAAAAAGGCGTAAAGTATACAGATATTGATGCTTCCACATCCCTTCGCCAAGAAATGGTACAGCGTGCAAATGGACGTAATACATTTCCACAAATTTTCATAGGTGATTATCACGTTGGCGGTTGTGATGATCTTTATGCTTTAGAGGCTGAGGGAAAGCTCAATTCTTTATTACAAGGCATATGATATTTGTAAATTACATATTCTTAAGACCGTTTTGCAAGAAGGAGATAGTTAACGCCCATGTCTTTTGAGCGATTCCAGCTGTCGTTTAATGGGTTATAAGTAATACCTATCTCATCAATGACAGTCAGAGCGTTTTTTGATAAGAAATTTTTAAGTTCTAGAGGTTTTAGGAATTTTTTATAATCATGGGTTCCTTTAGGAAGCCAACGTAGAATATATTCAGCGCCTACAATAGCAAGCCCCCATGCTTTCCATGTGCGGTTGAGTGTTGAGACAAACATCACCCCTTGTGGTTTCAGCATTTTTGCTGTAGCTTCTATGAAGAGATTAACGTCAGCGACATGTTCAACAACTTCCATATTAAGGATGATATCAAATTTTTCTCCTTCATTGGCAAGTACTTCTGCTGTCGTCGTGCGGTAATCAATGGAAAGATCATTTTGAGCTGCATGGGTTTTTGCGACTTCAATATTTGTTTGTGCAGCATCAACGCCTACAACTATAGCACCAAGACGTGCCATTGGTTCAGATAACAAGCCTCCTCCACAGCCAATATCAAGAATTTTCAAATTGTGAAAGGGCGTAAGTGAAGAAGGGTCACGATTAAACTCTAAACAGATTTTTTCTCTGATGTAAGCAAGGCGTGTTGGGTTAAATTGGTGAAGAGGTCGAAATTTTCCTTGTGGATTCCACCATTCTGTAGCAATACGTGAAAAATGATCAATTTCACTTTGATCAATAGTTGTTTGTGTTTCATCGATCATGTTGCCTTCCTTTATTTTTAATGATCAGGTCAAGTAGATTTTATACAAAGTCAAGAGAAATTAATATAATCATAATGAAACTTGCACAAATGATAGATATTCGCTATGTCGAGAAAATGGTTAGTTGATACAGCATCTAATTCTCATTACTGTTTGAGATAAGAGATGTAAAGGTAAGAGTGTTATTAATGGCGCGCATTGTCATGAAATTTGGTGGAACGTCTGTAGCAAACATTGAATGTATTCATAATGTTGCAAGGCATGTCAAAAGAGAGGTTGATGCAGGCAATGAGGTTGCCGTTGTCGTATCTGCGATGGCTGGTAAAACGAATGAACTTGTTCAGTGGACAAGTGATGCTTCCTCTATGCATAGAGATGCTCGTGAATATGATGTTGTGGTTGCTTCTGGTGAACAGGTTACGTCAGGTTTGTTGGCTTTGACACTTCAAGAAATGGGGGTGAATGCACGTTCATGGCTTGGTTGGCAAATTCCTATTCATACAGACAATGCGCATGGCCGTGCACGTATTACTAATATTGATGGATCTTTTTTAATCGAGTGTTTTCAGGAAGGTCAGGTTGCCGTTATTGCTGGTTTTCAGGGGTTATCTCCGGATAACCGGATTTCTACCTTAGGGCGTGGGGGATCAGATACAAGTGCTGTTGCTATAGCCGCTGCTGTACAAGCTGATCGCTGTGATATTTATACGGATGTGGATGGTGTTTATACAACGGATCCACGTATAGAGCCGAAAGCGCGTCGTTTACCAAAAGTAGCTTTTGAAGAAATGCTAGAAATGGCTTCTCTTGGTGCAAAGGTTTTACAGGTTCGTTCTGTTGAATTGGCAATGGTTCATAAGGTTCG
This sequence comes from Bartonella sp. AP258QHHD, assembly GCF_042196145.1. Lineage (NCBI taxonomy): Bacteria > Pseudomonadati > Pseudomonadota > Alphaproteobacteria > Hyphomicrobiales > Bartonellaceae > Bartonella > Bartonella sp. AP258QHHD. The sequence goes on along the minus strand of NZ_JBHIPR010000043.1, from coordinate 76,691 downwards.
TACCTTTGTGCGTTCAAGTTTTGAGGATCCTGATGCGTTAGGCATGGAGGATCCAATGAGTTCTTCTGGAACACTTATTTGCGATGAGGATGAAATTGTGGAACAACAAAATGTTACTGGTATTGCTTTTGCTAAGGATGAAGCACAAATTTCCCTTCGTCGGCTTGCCGATCGTCCAGGGATTTCGGCAGCAATTTTTGGTCCCTTGGCTGAAGAAAGCATTAATGTTGATATGATTGTGCAAAATATTTCTGAAGATGGCTCAAAAACTGATATGACTTTTACTGTACCATCATCAGATGTAGAAAAAGCCGTTACACTTCTTGAAAAGAATCGCAAAGAAATTGGATTTGATGTTCTCCAGTTTGAAAGCGATCTCGCCAAGGTATCTGTGATTGGTATTGGAATGCGTAGCCATGCAGGTGTTGCCGCTACAGCATTTAAGGCTTTGGCTGAAAAGGGTATTAACATTCAAGCAATTACGACCTCAGAAATTAAAATTTCTATTTTGATTGATAGTGCTTACACTGAACTTGCGGTTAGAACATTACATGCTGTTTATGCACTTGATAAGGGATAAGTATTTTTTAGTTTCAACAGAGTTTCAATAACGTAAAGCTTTAATATATATTAATAATTTTTGTTAAGGATATTTATATTTTAACTTAAATGGAATATTTAATACAGCAGGACTCTCTCATTTTAAACTTGTTCATGATGAATTTAAAATGGTCACTTATACATTACAAGAGAAAGATGTTTGGGTAAAAAACTGTTTAAGAAGGGATATAAAATATGCCGTCTATAAACGTTTTAGAGCCTATAGAGTGAGATGGAGAAGACTTTACGATAAGCCTTAATAGAACTAAGGAACAATGCACTGCGTTTATTCAAAGAATGCATGTTACATGAGGGACAGCCTCGTGAATACAGATTTAATATTATAAATCTTAGAGAAATGGGAGCTCATTGGATTAGTGACGGAATTACCAAAATAGAATTGATGATGTATTTTCTAGAGATGTTTAGTTTGTCATCAAATGATTGTTTATGACTTTATGTATATCTTGAAAATTTAATTTTTTCCGTATTACGAGGCAATAAAAAATATATCTCTATAGATAATATTTATGTTGCACTATAAGTTATAAAATTACCATGTCTTATGCGTTTATAGCTTCTTCAGAAGTACTTTTCATAAAATAATGATAATGTTACAGTGTGTTTCTTTTATGATTTTATTACTTAAATTTTTTTCATGTCTATTTCTCTTTTTTGAATTATGATTAAGATTTTCAAAGTTTTTGATACCTCCATATGTTCTTTAGGTTAACTTTCTTCCCTTAACTACTCTATTATAAGTATTTTCTGTGTCATACTGCCAATCACACATGAAATACATTCTTTCGTTTTTGCAGTATATTGTGCTAGTTTCTTATCATGTTTACATATTTTGCAAATGGTGGTCTTTGTAAGCAAAACTCTTCTTGTGAGAAATATAGCCATATTATTTTACCCTTCTTGTATTTTATGTGGCGTTGTACAATTTGAAAGTCTCGGAAATATTGCTTTTTAAATTATCTATGAAGAGTATTTTATGATATCAAGAAATATAGAGCGTGCTCTTTAAACAAAAAGAAAATAAATATCAAATAAGAGCGGAAAAAGGGGAGAACAACGATATATATGCTCTATTTTTCCACCAATCATATGTTTTAGAATAGTCTAAATGACTAGGATTTTCTTTTTTCCCGCGAGTTAATTACGTAAACTAGAGTGCTCCCTGTGGAAGCATGCTTCAAGTTTAATTCTTTCATGGAGTGAGACAAGCGATGTGTCGATGATAAAAAACGGGAATATTTTTCCACTCCATTGTCAATCTAGTAGTGATGTTATGACGTTGTTATTCCAAATAAATCTTTTGTTTTTTGTTACCTGTATCAATATCTAATGTCAGTGCAGATGCATATTTGATGGTATATTGAGACGGATAAGGGGCCTACGAGCAACTCCTGTTTTTGTATGCCAGATAGGAATAAGGATGTTGCGTATACCTGGTGGGGTAATTTCTGAAATGGAGATAAAACCTAATTGGGTGAGATGAAGCCATAAAAGTGAAAACCAACTTCCATTTTACAACTTCCTTTTAATTCTGCTTTACAATTTTCAAAGGTATTGACAGCAATATCTTTTAAATAATGGATATTACACATTGGTTCACGTTTTTGTTTATTTGCGTTATTTAAATCTATATGCCTTTCACGTAAAACAAAACGCTATTATAGTGCCAATTTACGCGCTTGTTTTGAAGAAATATCTCTCTCCCCAAGGGGGCGCCCCCCCCCACATTATGGCGCCTGTGGATGGCTAACGTAAAGTTTATTGGGGACCACCATCTCCTTTACTTAGATCAAAGGTGTCAGCTGGTCGTCATCATTTAATTTTTAGTTTTCCTGTTGAACAGCGCTTATATGGATATGATGAAGCATTCTTATTTCTTTCTTCAAATAATCCATACTTCTCCTCGGCTTGTGACGTGTAAGAGAATAGTCTTGATTGATTCATCATGTACAGATTTGAAATGAGGAAATCATACGATATCTAGACTCCATTCAAGATTTATAATGATAAATCAAATATTTTTTATCCAAAAATAATGTGCTTTTAAGAAGATAAAAATTAAAGTTATTTAGAATACCGCAATAAAATCAGTAACGAGGAGGGTAGTTTATTGGAAAAAAATAAACCATGGAATTACTTAACTGATTATTGAATTTTGCTTATTCTTATCTGTTTCGTATGATTAAACATAAGATATTGATTTATAATAATTAATTTTTTCTTTATAGTGAATAATAGTCCCGACGAAAGGCAGCTTTTCTGAAACCACGAAGCCTTTCATATTGAAACAATTAAAATCATTTTTGTGCACACCATGAGTGGAGCCGGTGCATGAGTAAAAGAATATTGAAGAAAGGAATAAAAATATCTCTTATAAGTCTTCTTAAGAGTCAAAGGTGTTGTAACATTAGAGGCTCGTAAATAGTATGATGATGTTAGTTTCCTCCTTCATAAGTGTAAAGATGAGGCGAGACAACAGCTTTTACATTAAATATCGTCCGAACCCAACAAATGAGCGAAATCGCTTTTTAAAAGTTCTGCATAAAAATGTATTTTTAGTTAGTTTGTTAGGAACTATGAGAAATTCCTTTATTGCGCTTAATATAAATAAATCCATATCCCAGACCGATAAGGGCAGATAAACCTGAGCCACAAAGGACCCCAATTTTTGCCGCATCAAGCAGAATAATATCTTTAAAAGCGAGCATTGAAACAAAAATAGACATTGTAAAGCCAATTCCTGCTAAAAAACCAATGAGTAAAACGCCTGTCCAGGTCATATGAGGGGGGAGGCGGCATAGCCCTGATTTTACAGCTATATAACTGGCAGTGATAATACCAAGAGGCTTACCGATGAAAAGACCAATGACAACACCCAAAACAATCAAGAATGATTTGTCAGAAGAAAGATCAAAGTTTGCAAAACTTACTCCTGCATTTGCGAAGGCAAAAACTGGCATGATACCGTATGCAACCCATGGATGCAATGCTTTTTGAACACGTGTTACTGGGGCGATCATGGCCCGTTGTCCTTTGCGCATCTTTTTCAATGCTGTTGAAATATGATGCAGATCTGTTTTTGTATTTTTTTCTTGAAGAATTTGCATAGCGTTACTGAGCATGGTGAGTGGCGCTACAAGAGTACGGGTAGGAAGAACGGGAGTCATCATCCCTAAGATTACGCCAGCAAGCGATGGGTGAACGCCTGTTACCATTAAACCCCACCAAATGATTGCACCAGGTAAAATGTAAAGCCATGCTGATGCAAGCCCGATCCACTGAAAAAATAGTACCAAAGCAATACCCGCTCCTGCAATCATTAAACCGCTAGGATCAATGTTTGTTGAGTAGAAAAAAGCAATAATAAGAACAGCGATAATATCGTCAATAATTGCTAATGATAGAAGAATAATATGAAGATTAGAGGGAATTTTTTTCCCTAGAAGAGCAAGAATACCTAGAGCAAAGGCAATATCTGTTGCTGTTGGCACAGCCCAACCGCGGATATGTCCCTCGTTAAAATTGAAGATAAAGTAAATAATTGCAGGAACACAAACGCCCCCTATTGCAGCAACAATTGGTAAGATTGCTTGTTTAAAATCGGCAAGAGCCCCTTCATGAATTTCGCGTCGAATTTCCATTCCTGCGACGAGAAAGAAAATAGTCATAAGGGCATCATTAACCCAGAAATGTAAATCCCATGAAAGAGTGAAATGACCCAAATTAAAGCCAAGAGGTGTATGCCAAAAAGATTCATAGAAAGCAGCATATTTAGAATTGGCAAAAATAAGTGCAGAAGCAGCAGCTAATAAAAGAACAACACCACTAAGAGCTTCAATATGGAGAAAACGCTCGATAGCAGAAAGCGCTTGATTAGTGACACGAGAAGCGCGATTAGGCAGGCGATTTGAAGATAAATCAGACATGAACAACTCCAAGCATCGTCAATTTTAGATTCTATACTCTCTGTATAAATGACTTTGTATGATACCTTCTGTATCATACAAAAGAAAAAAGAGGAATAAAGTTCTTAATTTATAGACAAGATCATCATGTTTAAAGCACAAAATGTTTAACGCGACGCTTCATTTTTAATAGTGAGATGTACTTTGCTTAAAGCCTTAGATAGATCATTTTGTAGAGCAGATTCGAGATCAACTATTGCGAGACCTTTATTATCTTTTGCTTTAATTTTAACGATCAATGTTTGTGGATTTTTAGCAAATTCTCCTAAGGATTTTGAAATTTTTTCTGCTTCGTCATGATTTTTTAGCAGAATTTTTGGGGTCTGCGTCATCATTAGATAGAAATCGTCATAAAGTTCCTTTTTTAGATCATGTTGGCTGTCATTAAGATTTTGCGCAAGATAAGAAAAAAGCTTATCAATGAAACCTGCATCCGTATATTGTATATCAATTTCATTGATGCCAAGGTCTTGAGACGCAGCAATCATTATATTTTTCTGACCAGAAAAAAGCTTTTCATCAACATCAATAACCTTAGCCGAGATGTTCCCAGATCCAACGTTTTTCATATTGAAAGACATTGTATCAAGAAAGAGCATACGGTTTTTTTCATCGTAAGAAATATCAATTTTTCCTGAAACATTAAAGCGCTCAAAGTTCAGATTTTTGAAGAACTCTAAGTCTTTTTCATTCATTTTTTTAGGTAAAACGGAAAGGTTATTGAGAGAAAGAAAAAGCTTTTTAGGGATAGGTTGTTTCCACAAACTTGGTTTGAATTGGAATGATTCGAGCGTTGCTTTCAACTGCGGTATATCAACGGTGATATTATCAACTTTGGCATCCGCTGAGGTAATGGCGAGCAGTATGTTTAGAAGAAGACCATTTTGTGCTACTTTTTCAGCGATTTTATTATTCTCTTTTCTTGCATTAAGATAAGCTTTGATTAATTTTTCAGGAGTTTGCTCAAGCGGTTTCATCTTTAAACCAGATGTTTTAAACTGCCCAAGGAAGAAAGAGCTGTTTTTTTCTGCTTCTTCAAAAATATCGACACTTATATTATTCAAAGAAATGGGGCCAGTAACGGTTTTACCTTGATTGAGAGCATTGTTTTTTCCAAAAATGATAGAGTAGGCATAGTTGATGTCGATATCATGGGCTTTTATTGTATTACTTTTAGCCATAAGTTGCATCTGTTTGGCACCATTTGCTACGACCGTTTTAAGATCCATATTTTTGATACTAACTGAATGGATATGGTTATTTCTAAAATCAGAAAGCTGGAAATTCTTGATTTCAACCGTTTCTGTTCGGTTATTTTTATTTTCTATAGAAAGTTGTATATTGGGAGCAATAATTGAGGAAAGCTCAATACGCATCATTGATTGTAAAAGACGTGATGTTATCGTTCTATCTTTTTCTTTTAAGGATACATTCCGAAGAGAAATTTGGGGAATTTGCACATGAATATTATTATACTTTAAATCAACATTATAAAATGTAAACGTTCCGGGAATAAAGGAAAGAGGAGGACGGGCAGAAATGGCACCAATTTTAAGTGATGTACCAGCTGGAACAGGTATTGTCACATTCTTCAAATTGATTTTACCTAGAATGCTTACTTCAGATGTTTCGGCTTTTATGGAATGACGGGCTATTTCTTTTCTTACAAAACTGTCAAGATAGGGTTTTGCAATATAAAATCCACCAACAATTATAATTGCCAAGATAGCAACAAATCCAATAATGCAAGTGAGCCAATATCTGAGGTTACTTTGATACCCACTATTAAGATTGACCATTCTTTCTTCTTTCATTTTTATCACTCTTTGAATTGAGAGTGAAGATAAATTCTTTTAAGCAACGACAAAGGTTTAAATATAGCGTGTACCAGTTTCAACAATTATCTACTCTCTATATTAGAGTTATTCTCATCTTTTTTGCAATATAGCTTTATCAACTTTTATCAATTTTCTTTGGGTTCAGCACTTTATAGAAAAGCACGCATAATAAGGAGAGGCAAGTTTATGCGCATCATAATTTTTTATCACTTTAAAATTATCCTAAAATATTTCGATGTCTGCTTTTATCTTGCTGCTGTTTATAGGAATATTTAAAACATAAAAAATATGTTCTTGTTCATTATAATTTAATGGGGAGAGGTAAGTGTTATGACAGAAAATCAAATAATGGCTTTTTCGATCATTGGTCTCATGATGGTTGTTTTTATTTGGGATCGATTTCGTTATGATCTTGTTGCTATTTGTACTTTATTAATAGCTTGTGCCCTTGGTCTTGTCAGTCCGAAGGAAGCTTTTAGCGGTTTTAGTAATGATATCGTTATTATCGTGGGGAGTGTGTTTGTTGTCAGTACGGCTGTATCTCGCTCTGGTATAATGGAATTTATTATTCAACGGATATGGCCAGACGTGAAATCGGTGCGTCTTCAATTAGCGTTTTTGGTTCTTTCTGTTGTCGTATTATCAATGTTTGTTAAAAACATTGGTGCTTTGGCGATTATGCTTCCGATAGCTTTTCAGTTTGCACGTCGTTCTCAGGTTTCTCCTTCTGTCTTTTTGATGCCCATGGCCTTTGGTTCTTTGTTGGGGGGGCTTATGACACAGATAGGAACATCTCCCAATGTTGTTATTTCAGCGATGCAAGAACGTTTAGTAGGAACACCTTTTACTATGTTTGATTTTACACCAGTTGGTGCGGTTGTTGCGACGGCTGGTGTTGTATATTTGGTCTGTTTTTATTGGCTTTTGCCTGTGCGTGTGCGTTCTGGTGTATCATTTGATGATGCCATTGATATTCGTAATTATGTTGCAGAAGTACATATTCCAATAAATTCACCGATTGTGGGAAAAAATATTGTTGATTTGGTTAAGCCATCAAGTGGTGATGTTATGGTGATTCAAATCATCAGAAACAAAGTATCTATTTCACCATTACCAGATTTTGTTTTGTCTGAAAATGATATTATTTTGCTGGAAGGATCACATACAGGGTTAGATAGCGTGATGAATTCTGCTCGTTTAGAGTTTTCTAAGGGGCGAACTATTGTTGCAGGTGATAAGGACAGTGATATTGATATTATTGAAGCAGTCATTACCCATAATTCACCTCTTATCGGTATTAGTGCGAAAGAGTTTTCCTTATTTGATCGCTATAATGTAAATTTGCTTGCGTTAAGTCGTCAACATGAAAGGGTGCGGGGAAGACTTGATGATATTATTTTCCATCTTGGAGATGTGATTGTTTTGCAAGGACAGGATGCAGTTATTCCAAATTTATTAAGAGAATTGAAATGCTTGCCCCTAGCAAAACGAAATATTGTGTTTGGAAATTTACGACATGGTTTCATCTCTTTAGCTGTTTTATTTATAGCAATTATTTTTACAGCTTTTCATATTGTTCCAGTTGCTTTTTCTTTCTTTTCTGCTGCTGCTGCAATGGTGATCTTTCGTGTTTTGCCCGCGCGTGATCTGTATCAGGCATTAGATGGCTCAATATTAGTGCTATTAGCGGCTCTTATTCCAGTGAGTGAAGCGTTAGAGAAAACAGGATGTACGGATCTCATTGGTCAATGGCTGAGCCAATTGGCAATATTTTTCCCGCCATCCGGTGCTTTAGCGCTTATGTTGGTGACAGCTATGTTGGTTACGCCATTTTTGAATAATGCAGCAACAGTGATGATGGTAGCACCAATTGCGTCAAGTTTTGCTCATTCCCTTCATTATAAGCCTGAAGCTTTTTTGATGGCTGTTGCAATTGGTGCGGGCTGTGAGTTTCTTACACCTATTGGACATCAAAGTAATATGCTCGTGATGGCGCCAGGAGGATATCGTTTTAGTGATTATCCACGTTTAGGTGCTCCATTGGCGGTGTTGATCGTTATTATTGCTGTTCCAATGCTTATGTGGGTTTGGCCTTTACAATAGGATATTTTTAGAAACTTTAAGAATCAATTATAAAAGGTTGTTAATCGTATGAAGATAAGTTGAAGGGATATACTTTATATAAAGAGCTTTAACTGAAGATTTGGAATTATACCACACTGTAATCATGGCGCTTCGGTATTTTTGATACAGATAAAAATTTATCTATTTGGTTTTAGTAGATATTCATGGAAATTTACTGTTTATTCAAGTTTTTTCAAGAATTGGTTTTTCTATTATAATTGTATAATCCAATACAACCAACGATTGCGGTTGAAGACTTTAAAAGATTATTCCTCTATATAATGGAGAGAAAGTTCGCTTGAGATGATAGGCAATCATGATAAATATTAAGGCAGTGAATTTTTCATAATATGTAAAAGCTGTAATGTGAACAAACAGGGTGCTTACATCATTTTCGATTAAGACTGTTGCAAAAATCTGATTGAATTGGCTACATGTTGATTTAAAATAAATAAACGAGCAATTTAAAGATTTTTAGTTAATTAGGGCTACCATCTTTATCCATTTATGCGTAAAAGCACAGCTGAAGTAACTTTTTTCAAGGTATGATATATGTCGTATGATAGTTTTATTGCTGAAGTGAATGCAGAATTTCGTCAGGAAAAGGCGCTTGCTTTTTGGAGACGGTATGGTTTTTCAATTATTGGAGCGGCTGTTCTTTTTATATTCATGATAGTTGCTTATCAAGTTTATCATCATACACAAATAAAGAAAGCTGGTTATATTGGTGATGCATTTGTAAAGAGTCTTGATCTTGCGGATACACGTGATTTTGATAAAGCGATAAAGCAATTAGAAACTGTTAAAACCTCTCATTTTGGGGGGTATCCTTTTCTTGCTCGTTTACGTGAGGCTTCTTTACTCATGGAGAAAGGTGATATTATTAAGTCAGTGGAGATCTTTGATTCTGTTGCAGCGGATGAGAAAGCACCGCAGATTTTGCAGAAAGTTGCAAAAATTCGGGCGGCTTATATTCTGGTTGATACAGGGACATTAGCTGATGTTGAAAAGCGCATCAAAGATATGGCAAGTGATACCGATCCTATGCGTATGTCTGCAAGAGAAGCTTTAGGCTTAGCTGCTTATAAGGCGGATAAAATGGATGAGGCGGTTTATTATTTTAAGAAAATTTCTGAAGAAGGTTCTTTGGGTTTAAAAATAACAGATCGGGCTCGAATGATGCTTGAGCTTATACAAGCTGAGGGCAAGGCAAATAAGGAATAAATCGATGAGCCTTACCATTGCTATCGTTGGTCGTCCCAATGTTGGGAAGTCAACACTATTTAATCGTTTGGTTGGGCAAAAATTGGCTTTGGTTGATGATAAGCCTGGTGTAACACGTGATCGGCGTATTCATGCGGCAAAACTTCAAGATCTACGTTTTGATGTGATTGATACGGCTGGGCTGGAAGAAGCAGGTGATCATACACTTGAGGGGCGTATGCGTTCTCATACAAAAGTTGCAATTGATGAAGCGGATCTTATTTTATTTGTATTTGATGCAAAGAGCGGAATAACACCAAGTGATTTAAATTTTTCTTCATTGGTTCGCAAATCAGGAAAGCCAATTGTGCTTGTTGCCAATAAGTCTGAGTCAAGAGCGGCAACAGGAGGAGAGTATGAGGCGTGGTCATTAGGTTTGGGAGAGCCATGCCCAATATCGGCTGAACATGGTTTGGGACTTAGTGATCTGCGTGATGCAATTATAGATGCTGTTGGGTCAGAGCATGTTTTTGGCAACAACAAAGAAGAAGATAGAATGATACAACCTGCATCTGTTGGTGATGATGTAAAGGATTTGGAAGAAGAAGAGCTTATTTACGATGAAAGTAAGCCCATTAGGATTGCAATTGCGGGGCGTCCCAATACAGGAAAATCCACTCTTATCAATAGTATGTTGAAACAAGAGCGATTGTTAACAGGACCAGAAGCAGGACTCACGCGTGATTCTATTTCTGTAGATTGGGAATGGCGTGGTCGTCATATTAAACTTTTTGATACTGCAGGTTTACGTCGAAAGTCGAGAATTCAAGAAAAATTAGAAAAACTATCTGTTGCAGATACTTTGCGTGCTATTCGTTTTGCAGAAGTGGTGGTCATTGTTTTTGATGCAACGATACCTTTTGAAAAGCAGGATTTACAAATTGCTGATCTTGTGATTCGTGAAGGGCGTGTTCCAGTTATTGCTTTCAATAAGTGGGACCTTATTGAAAACAGTCAGACCACATTGATTGATTTGCATGAAAAATGTGCGCGATTTCTTCCTCAAGTTCGTGGTTTGAGAGCTATTCCTTTATCAGGACAATATGGTCAAGGGATTGATAAACTGATGGAAAATGTCATGATGATGCACCGTGTATGGAATCGTCGCATTTCGACGGCTAAATTGAACCAATGGCTTGGAACTGTTGTGGCACATCATCCACCTCCTGCGGTTTCTGGACGTCGACTTAAGGTTAAATACATCACACAGGTTAAGACACGTCCTCCTGGATTTATGATTTCCTGCTCGCGCCCCAAAAGTATGCCTCAGTCGTATTTGCGTTATCTTGTCAATGGGTTACGTGAAACATTTGATATGTCTGGTATACCCATTCGCATATCATTACGAGCCTCTGATAATCCTTTTGCGACACGTTCTAAGAAGAAATGATAACTCTTTAATTTTTTAAGTGAATGAAATCTATACTTAAGAATCTTAAAAATAAGTTTTTTCAATGATCTTTCTTTTCATAAAAGAAAAAGTTTTATTTGCTAAAGTTTTAATTTTATTGATAATCATTTCATGAGAAGAGTTTAATAGGGAGTATTTAAGAAAGAGTACATAATCCTCTTAATGGGTCATTAAAGTGCAAGAATAGATGCAATATGAGGGTAGGGGAATGTAATTATGATGCTTGTTTGAAAAGCAGCATTAGATTATCGTTTCATAAAAATAAAGCTTATGAATAAGCGCTTTTGCTTACGATAGTTTGTCTGAATAAAAAGCAAAAATATTTGCTGAATCTACGGATATTCAATTGTAAAGAGCGAAATTCATAAAAGTGGATTAAAATTGTATAAAGTAGTATGGTAATCGTATTTAAATTTTATTGTGTTCTATTGGCTTAATCTATTTGAAATTTTGGATTTATTAATATCTTGTATTTAAAGGACCTTCTCTTAATACCCTCAAGCTCATTTCGTGATGAGGCCTGTAATGGCGGATGTAAAATACTTTGCGAATAGGATCATATAGAAACCATTGATTATTTCATTTTCATAAAATAAAAAGTGCAAGTTTATTCGAATAAAAGGAGAAAACCAACGCTCTCATACTGTTTTTAGCTTTCTATGTTCTCTTTCAAAACTAGGACTGATATAACATTGGGAGTCGGAAAATAAGATGGTATTGGTTTACACCTTTTGTTAAGTGTAAAAATGGTTGTTCTATGAGTTTTATATTATTCACGTGAACTTTTCGTTATACATTCACGGGTGCTGTCGTGAAATCGGTTTAGGTGCTTGGAATATCTTTTTAAGAAAGCATGTAAATTGAAAAATACGTTATTTCTGCAATAAAATTTATACGATAACTTGTGATAGATTTCTTTTAGTATCTTGACGAATAAATTCGGGAACAATATGATGCACACGGTTTTATGAAATGTATTCTTACGTTGCTTTTTAATTAAGGAGCCAATGATGGCGATGGGCGAGAAACCCGTTATGAGCCGTAAGGAGGCTGAAGAGGAAAAGCAAGGAGAGTGTCTTCATTCAGAGGATTTGGAATGTCGTAGTAGGAACTTAAGCGTAGCTTTAGTGCGCAAGCAAGCATTAAAGAAGCGGGAGCATAGGAATAAGCGGGAAAAATCACAAGGAAGGATGGCAGGTGCAATTAAGCTTTCCAGTGAGTTTCTGGCAAGTATTATAGTTGGTATTGTTTTGGGGTTGGGGTTTGATAAGTTAGCAGGTTCATGGCCTTGGGGATTGGTATTTTTTCTCTTCTTTGGATTTGCTGCTGGTGTATTGAGTATTCTTCGGTCTGTGGGGTATGTTTCCTCCAGTCAATTAGGAAAAAAAGGCGTATTGCGCCAAGATAAACAAAATAAAGGGGCCAATGAGAGGTCCGATAAATGAGGTTGAAGTGACAGCGCACGCTCCAGATCCTATTCATCAGTTTGAGGTTTTAAGGCTGATTAAGATTTCCATAGGAAATATGGATTTATCGTTTACAAATGTATCATTGTTTACAGTTCTCACGGTTGTTGTAACTTCTATTTTTCTCTTTATTTCATCATCGAGTCGTGGATTGGTTCCAACGCGGATGCAGTCTCTTTCGGAAATGGCATATGAATTTGTAGCATCGACTCTGCGGGAATCATCTGGTGTGCAGGGAATGCAGTTTTTTCCTTTAGTTTTTTCTCTGTTTACTTTTATTTTGGTTGCTAACTTTATTGGTCTCTTTCCTTATTTTTATACGGTTACGTCTCAAATCATGATCACGTTTTCGTTAGCAATGGTGGTAATTTTGACGGTGATTGGTTATGGCTTTTATAAGCATGGGGTCAGTTTTTTGAAACTGTTCGTTCCCAGTGGAGTTCCTGTTGTGGTTTTACCTCTGGTGACAATGATTGAGGTTATTTCTTTTCTCTCCCGTCCAATTAGTCTTTCTCTTCGTCTTTTTGCGAATATGCTTGCTGGTCATATTACGCTTAAAGTGTTTTCTGGGTTTGTTGTTTCAATGATTGGGGTAGGAATTGTAGGTGTGGGTGGTTCGATTTTACCGCTTATTATGACTGTAGCAATTACTGCTCTTGAGTTTTTGGTCGCATTTCTTCAGGCTTACGTCTTTACGGTTTTAACTTGTATGTATCTTAATGATGCAATTCATCCAGGACATTAATAGAACTGGCGGTTTTCCGTCGAATAATGCAATTTCGCTTTAAAGGAGAATAACATGGAAATGGTGCTTGCAGCAAAATATATTGGCGCTGGTCTTGCTTGCTTTGGTATGGCTGGAACAGCTTTAGGACTTGGTAATATTTTTGGTAGCTATCTTTCTGGTGCATTACGAAATCCATCAGCAGCAGATAGTCAGTTTGGACGTCTCGTCTTTGGTTTTGCTGTAACAGAAGCTTTGGGAATTTTTTCATTGCTCATTGCTTTATTACTTCTTTTTGGGGTTTAATCATTATCAAAAGGGTATATCTGTTCTTGCATGAGGAAAGATTTACCCTTTTAGGCTCTTAACCAGAGAGATGCCAGAGAGATGTTTGTCAGTTATCATCGGTTATAGAGGGCTTTAATAAGCTATTTAAAGGATGAAAGAAGATGTTTGTTTCAAGCGCTTATGCACAGAACACTGAAACGTCGATAGAACATATTAAAAAGGTGGCAGAGCATGCAAATCGTGTGTTTCCGCCTTTTGATTTTGTGCATTTTGGTTCGCATTTTTTCTGGTTGGCAATTTCTTTCGGACTGTTTTATCTTTTTATCTCCCGTGTAATTGTACCACGTATTGGCGGTGTTATTGAAACACGGCGAGATCGAATCGCATCTGATTTAGATCAGGCAATGCGCATGAAGCAAGAAGCAGACATTGTTGTTGAAACTTATGAGCGGAAATTAGCAGAAGCGCGTTTGAACGCGCAGGCTATAGCGCAGGTAGCTAGTGAAGAATTAAAAGAAAAGGCAGAGCTTGAACGGAAAGAAATTGAAGAGAGTTTAGAGAAAAAACTCGCAGATGCTGAAAAACAGATAGCAAAAATTCGGGATAAAGCGATGCAAAATGTTGGTTCTATCGCTGAAGAAGTAGCTCTTGAAATTGTGAAAAAATTGATTGACGTTGATATCAGCAAAGAGGCTGTTCGTTCAGTTGTTAAAACTGCGGATTATTGAGGAAGACAAAGATGACTGATACTTTTTGGGCATTTGTTGGGTTAGTTCTTTTTTTGGCTCTTTTAGTCTATTTCCAAATTCCACAGAGGGTTATACACCATCTTGATGCGCGCGCGAAACGTATCAAAGATGAACTGGATGAGGCTCTGCGTCTTCGTGAAGAGGCACAGGAAATATTGGCTGAATATCAACGCAAACATGCAGAAGCAGAAAAAGATGCGCAAGAAATTATTGCAGCAGCAAAGCATGAAGTTGAATCCGTTATTGCTGAGGCCCGTGCAAAAGCAGAAGAATATGTAAAAAACCGCAATAAATTGGCAGAACAAAAAATTGCCCAAGCAGAAGCGGATGCAATACGCATGGTTTCTTCATCGGCGATTGATTTGGCAATTTCTACAGCAGGTACCCTTATTGCAAGGGAAATAGATTCTAACAAGGCAGATGAACTTATCAAAGAGTCTCTTGAGAAAGAATCATTTATCAAAATGAAAACATATCTTAATTAATGATATTTGAGAGATAAAGAACAGTCTCTTTGGTTGCATAATTTTCTCAATATTAATTAATAAAAGTCATAAAAAAGAAAAAATTATCTTCATTGTTTTTATCAGTTAATAGGGTATTTTGATTTTAAATGACAAGTTTTGAGAAGTCTGCAACCGATTGTGTAACAATGTGAGTGCGTTTGAGAAGAGCAAGACGGTTAGCACGAACATCAGTTTTTTTATCATTCACCAATACTTTTTCAAAAAATATATCAATCAATTTTCCAAGTGGCGCTAGCACACTGAGTGCAAATGATAAATTTGTTGCATTGATGGGAGCAAGAACCTTTCTTTCTACTTCACAGATTGCATGATAGAGCTGCTTTTCTTCTTTCTCGACAAAGAGCTCAGGATTAATTTCATTCGCTATTGTTGTGCTTTTTTGAAATTCATTTTCAAGAATATTGGCAGTACGTTTTACAGAGGCTACAAAGTTCATTCCATCGTGGGTATTGATGAAAGCGATAAGCGATTCGACACGACGTGCAACCAATAAAAAATCATCAGAATCTTTATTTAAAACGGCTTCAAGGGCATCGTAACGAGCGCCTTCCTCTTTTAGATAGATTTTCAAACGGTCATGAAAAAAGAATAACAGATCTGATAAAATATATTCTGTTTTTTCTGGAAGCAGATTCTGCAATTGTGAATTTTCTCTTTGAGAGATTTCATATTTATTTTTTTGTTGTAAGAAAAGATTCGTTGCTAACTGGAACAGCGGCATAAGATTGATTTTCCAATCTCGCGAAAGTACAAGCCTAATAATTCCCAATGCTGCTCGTCTTAACGCATAGGGATCTTTTGAGCCCGTTGGTTTTTCATTAATGAGCCAAAAGCCAACGAGCATGTCAATTTTGTCGGCGAGCATAACGGTTATAGCAAGTGGTTCTTGTGGAAGACGATCTGTTGGTCCTTGAGGTTTATAATGGTCTTCGATTGCTACAGCTACGCGAGGATCTTCCCCTTGAAGAAGGGCGTATTTTTGCCCCATAACACCTTGTAGTTCAGGAAATTCTCCGACAATTTCTGTTTGCAAATCAGCTTTTGCAAGGATGGCTGCACGTTTTGCTAAAAGAGGATCTGTTTGTATCAAAGGGGCAATTTCTTGTGCGAGTGTAGCAATGCGTTCTACTCTTTTACCTTGTGTACCTAATTTAGCATGAAAGGTTACATTCAAATGATCAAGTCGCGCCATTCTTTGATCGAGAGGTTTTTTTATATCAAGCTCAAATTTTTTTATAGAAGATTCCAATTGTTGAAGATCAGGCAAATCATGCTGATCGGTTTGCCAAAAATGAAGTGCATCAGAAAGACGGGCACGGACAACCTTACTATTTCCTTTCGAAATTTCTTTGCCTTCATCATTTGCAAGAATATTAGAAACGAGAATAAAATGATGAGAAAGTTTTACTTTTTCTCCTTGTTTGCGGGTGACAAAACATTTTTGATTGGCTCGAATAGTCAAGCGAATAATTTCTGGAGGAATATCAAGGAATGATTTGTCAAAATCACCCATCAGGATAACAGGCCATTCAACAAGACCAGCAACTTCTTCTAGGAGGGGATTATCTTGAACCAGTTCTAAACCGTTTGCAAAGCAGAGATTTTGGGCATCAGCTAAAATAATATTCTTTCGTCTTTCGGCATCCAGAATGACTTTATGGGTTTCAAGTTGAGTAACATAGTCATCAAAGCGGCGCACTTGAAATGGCTCTCCATCACTTAAGAAACGATGACCATAAGTTAAATTATTGCTTTTAAGAGAACCAATTGTAAACGGAATAACATGTGTTTCACCAATTTCTGGTCCGAAGATGCAAAGAATGTTTTGTAAAGGTCTAATCCACTTCAAAGTACCACTTTGTGCTGAATCTTTTCCCCAACGCATAGATTTCGGCCACGGAAAGTTGCGGATAATATCCGGTAAAATATCGGCAATAATTTCTTCTGCAGCTCGACCTTTTTTAACAATTTTAGCAATATAAAAATGACCTTTTTTATCATCATGTCCAATATGCGCTTCAGAAACATCATTTAATCCTGTTGCACGTAGAAAACCATCAATTACATGCTGTGGTGATTTTATACTGGGACCTTTGCGTTCTTCATGGACATCTTTGGAGCGTGTGGAAAGTCCGCGTATGTCCAATGTTAGCCGACGAGGTGTCCAATATTCACGAGCAGCTTCATAGATCAATCCAGCATTCACAAGTTGATCTGTAACAGATTTCTTAAGATCAGCAGCAGCTTTTCGTTGCATACGTGCGGGGATTTCTTCACTGAAAAGTTCAAGAAGAAGATCAGACATTAGGCTTCTCCAGTATATATTTGTCCAGCTTCTGTGAGTAAGAAGGCTTCCCCACAACGGCGCGCGAGATTACGAACGCGAAGAATGTAATTTTGTCGTTCGGTTACAGAAATAACGCCACGTGCTTGCAAAAGATTAAAGATATGGCTCGCTTTAATACATTGATCATAGGCAGGAAAAACACAGCGATGGAATACATTTTCTTTATTTGGTTTTCCAGCATCAAGAAGTGCGCTGCATTCGCGTTCTGCATCGATAAAGTGCTGATGGAGCAGTTTTGTATCAGCAAATTCGAAGTTATAATATGAGTATTCCTGTTCTGCCTGTAAAAAAATATCTCTATAACTTATTTTGTTTTCTCCCTCGAAACCATTAAAGTTAAGGTCATAGACGTTATCAACCCCTTGGATATACATCGCTAGACGCTCAAGACCGTATGTGAGTTCCCCTGAAACTGGAGCGCATTCAATGCCGCACACTTGTTGAAAATAAGTAAATTGAGAGACTTCCATTCCATCGCACCAACATTCCCATCCAAGCCCCCAAGCACCAAGAGTGGGACTTTCCCAATCATCTTCAACAAAGCGAATATCATGCAGTTTTGTATCAAGCCCGATAGCTTGTAGCGACTTTATATAAAGTTCTTGTAGATTGAGCGGAGAGGGTTTGAGAAGCACTTGGAATTGATAATAGTGTTGTAAACGATTTGGATTCTTACCATATCGGCCATCTGTTGGACGTCGAGAGGGTTGGACATAAGCAACTTTCCAAGGGCGTGGTCCTAGAGAGCGTAATGTTGTTGCTGGATGAAAAGTCCCAGCTCCGACTTCCATATCGTAAGGTTGCAAAATTGCACACCCATAGTGTGCCCAATAATTTTGCAAAGTTAATATTAGTCCCTGAAAAGAACGTTTGGGGTTAAGATGTTCAGGCAGTTTCACGCTTTATACTCTTTATATTGAACTAAACAAAAAACAAAGTAATTTTAGTTTCTCTATTTATTATTTCATGTGGTTTATGGTTAAGCATCGTTTATTGCAAACCAAATTTCAACTTTTCTTGAATTTGTTCAGAATTTTCTGGTTTTCCGTCAATTGCGTGGTTCCATTGAAAGATTGCTTCACGTTTACGCCCAACTTTCCAATAGGCATCCCCTAAATGATCATTTAGTGTTGGGTCCTCAGGTTGTAATCTGACAGCATTTTCTAATATTTGCACTGCTTTATTATATTCTTTTAGTTTATAATAAGCCCACCCTAAAGAATCGAGAATATGACTGTTGTGAGCTTGTAAAGCAGAGGCTTTTTGTAGCATACGGAGCGATTCTTCAAGCTTCTCACCACGTTCCACAAGGGAATAGGCTAAATAATTAAGAACCTGCGGTTGATTTGGGAAAAATTCAAGTGATTTTCGCAAGTCAAGTTCTGCTTTTGGCCATTGCTTTAAACGTTCAAAAGCAATACCACGCTGATAAAAGAGTTTCCAATCGTCCTGCTGAAAGTTTTTTATCTTTGTAATAGCGTAGTCTAGAGTTTTAATGGCCTCAAGAAATTTATTGTCCTGCATATAAAAAGCAACGAGCGTTATCAAAATATTACGATCATTGGGAAATTTTTTATTTAACAATGTGAGTAATTTTATTGCTTCTTTGTAATTGTTGTTATTGGCAAGAAGGAATGCAAGATGAAGTTGTCCATCTTTATAATAAGGAGATTTAGGGGATAAAGCGCGATAAAGTTTAATTGCTTGATGTGGATCGTTCAATTTAGCAGAAATGTGTGCGAGCTGAAACAGTGTTGCGTCATTTTGAGGGTATAAGGCGAAAGATAATTGCTTAAAAATACGTGCAATTCGCCCTGAGTTTTTGTAGTTGAGGGCTGTTCCAAAATTATATAATACCTCGGCTGCTCCTTGTTGAGGTGTTTTAATAACTCTCTCTAAGAAAGAATTTTTTTCAATTTTTTCTTGAAAGTTTTTAAGGACTTCTCGACCTGACAACATTTGTTCGCCATGCTGGATTGTTTGAAGAGCTTGGTTGCGCATATTATGGCGCAATTGGAATGAGGCATAGGCTATGATAATACGCTCATAAGTATTAGGAGCGATAAGAGTTCCCTGTTTGTTACTCAGTGCTTTAATGAAATATTTTTTTGCATCCTTTGGCCGTTCTGCAAGGTCGCTCATAAGTGCTAGATGATAAGATATAAAAAGATCATACCAGACAGGACCTTTGAGTTTTTTAAGATCATCGATTGCCTGAGATTTTTGTCCAGATCCAAATGTAATCCAAGCGCCGATGAGTTCAGGTATTGGATTATTGGACGTAGGAAGTTCCTTTAATTTCAGAAGAGCCTTGGCATTCTTATAATCTTTTTTGATGAGACTTTCTACTGACAAAGTTAAGGAAACAAAGGGAGTTATAACATCGTTCTCTTTGAGTTTTTGGGCTTGTTGGACAGCTTCTTTAAAGTTTCCGACCGAGAGCATAGCTTCAAGGAGCTCTTTTTGTGTTTCAATGTTATCAGGTTGATAAACCAGTGCTTGTTTAAAATAATTGATAGCAAGTTCTGTTTTATTTTCATGATTTGCAACCCGTCCAGCTAAATAAGCACCTGTAAATGAGCTTGTATGAGTTGCTGCACTTATTTTACTGTAGGTGAGGGATGGCATCAGCATGATACCCACGATAAAGAGGGCAAAAAGTCGAGATACCGTTGCAGAGCACATGGAGCTAATCCTTTTCAAGATAATCAATTGATGGTGTTGTTTATAGATCATATCTCATTACTTTGTTGAGAAATACTGCGATTCTTGCAAAGAATTCAGTTTACGCGCGCAATACAAAATTCAACAGTCTCAACGAGAGCATTATAAGCAAGATTTTCATTCATGGGAACAAGAGCATCAATTGCATATTTTCCATAGATGCGTGCTTGTTCTATTGTATCTGTGATACTATCATACTTTTCCATTAAGTGTTGCGCGTGTGCGAAGGATTCATCATTATTATTGCCATCTTCAAGCGCTTTTTTCCAGAAATCTTTTTCTACCATATTCCCACGCTCATATGCGAGAATAACAGGCATTGTGATTTTTCCTTCTCTAAAATCATCCCCTATATTTTTTCCTAAGTTTTGAGCACTACCGCTATAGTCAAGTGCATCATCAATTAATTGGAAAGCTAAACCTAAGGATGTTCCATATTCACGTAATGAAGAACGCTCTTTATTTCCATAGCCAGCAATAATGGGTCCTACTTCAGCGGCTGCTGAAAAAAGTGCTGCTGTTTTTGCATCGATGATTTTGAGATATTCTGAAGGGCTGGTTTTTATATTTTTTGCGGCAGAAAGTTGCATAACTTCTCCTTCAGCAATAATTGCAGCAGCGTTGGCTAGGACAGAGAGCGCTTCTATGGAACCGACATCGACCATCATTTTAAAGGCCTGGCCCAATAGGAAATCACCAACAAGTACACTTGCTTGATTCCCCCAAATCATCCGTGCTGTAGATTTTCCACGTCGTAAATTACTTTCGTCAATCACATCATCGTGTAGCAATGTTGCTGTATGCATAAATTCAACAGCTGTTGCGAGTTTTATATGCCCGTCACTTTGATAACCGAACATATGAGCAGAAGCGAGCGTAATCATTGGGCGTAATCGCTTTCCACCTGATGAAATAAGATGGTTAGAAATTTCAGGGATCATCTCAACCTCTGATTTTGCCATAGAGAGAATAAATTGATTTACGCAATCCATATCTTTTTGAGTAAGATTGACAAGAGGTTGAAGAGAAATTTGATTATTTCTTATTTGTTTTGGTTTGATAGCTGCACTCAATGTGTTTACTCCTAGAGTATTGCAATGGACATATATAAAATTTACTTTATTCATTAGCATAAAGGGGGTTTGGTTTTGACTCAAGCTTTTGATGTCGTTTAAAAGTGTTAGCTTGGAATGTTATTGGCAAGAAATGTTCTTTAGCGAGTGTAATCTTATTGTTATAAAATAATAAAAAATTTAAAATAGCAGCTGAATGGCAAAAATGCAGTTTATAAAGGTGAGCATTAGGCTTTTAAATGGATAAAGCAGCGAATCAGAGTGGTGAAACAATTGACAGTTTTCACCGCGGGAAATTTTATTTGGTTCAACCCCATAAATATGGTCATCGTTCTGGAATGGATGCGATGTTATTAGCTAGTTTGGTTCCAAGTGATTTAAAGGGCAAGGTTGTTGATTTAGGTGCTGGTGCTGGAGCTGCAGGGTTAGCTGTTGCTTCGCGTTGTCTGAAAGTTCATGTTACCTTAGTTGAACGTTCGGCTTTTATGATATCTTATGCTCAAAAAACGCTTATGCTAAAACAAAATAAACAATTTGCTAGCCGAATTTGTTTGCTAGAAGCAGATGTTACCTTCAAAGGGAATGCCCGTATAAAAGCAGGTTTGATAGATAATAGCTTTGATTTTGCGATTATGAATCCACCTTTTAATAATCCCACTGATCGCAAGACACCTGATCAACAAAAATCTGAAGCACATGTTATGCCTGAAGCGATGTTTGATAATTGGTTGCGGAGTGCAGCAGCGATTGTCAAGCCAGGTGGATACTTAGGGCTCATTGCACGACCACAATCACTAGTAGATATTTTGCGTGCTTTAGAAGGGCGCTTTGGTGGTATTTGTATCGTTCCTGTGCATGCACGTGCAAAGACAGCAGCAATTCGTCTTTTATTTTACGCAAAACGAGGAAGCAGAGCAGCTTTATCTATTTTACCGGCATTGGTTATACATGAAGGTAATGACCATACTTTTTCACCCCGAGTTGATGCAATTAATAATGGATATATAAGCTTGTGGGAACTTTTCTAATAGTATCTTGTGTTTTTTAGTTTATTATTTAAAGTCTACACTTTGTTGTTAGGGAGGTTTGACTTTGGATGAAATTATATTTCTGGTTGTAATGTGGGGATTGATTGGCGTTTTTGGATGGTATCGCGTTCTTCCTTTTTGTTGTCCTTGCCTATTTAATTGTTCTTAATTTATAAGGAGATTTTGTTTTGATGGATTTTATTAAAAGTTTTATTCCACGCCGTTTTTCTTCCGATAAACTTGAAATTCCTGTGGTGCGCCTTCAAGGAGCAATTATGGATTCATCAGCATCTATATCTCGTACCCTTTCCCTCAGTAGGTGTGCAAATCTTTTAGAGAAGGCTTTCGCACACAAAAAGTCACCGGTTGTTGCACTTATTATTAATTCTCCTGGTGGTTCACCTGTACAATCGCGTTTTATCTTCAAGCGCATTCGTGACTTGGCAGAAGAAAAAAATAAAAAGGTTCTTGTGTTTATTGAAGATATTGCAGCATCTGGTGGTTATATGATTGCTTGTGCAGGGGATGAAATTTTTGCAGATCCTTCTTCAATTGTTGGTTCCATTGGAGTGGTTTCAGCTTCCTTTGGTTTTCCGGAACTTTTGAAGAAAATTGGTATCGAACGGCGTGTATACACAGCAGGAAAGAACAAAGTTACATTAGATCCATTTCAGCCAGAAAAAAAGGCGGATATTGAGCATTTGAAATCTCTCCAACTTGAAGTGCATCAAACTTTTATCGATTTGGTTAAAGAACGGCGTGCTGAAAAATTATCAGATGATTCGAATCTCTTTACAGGAATGTTTTGGAGTGGAAAACAAAGCGTTGGGCTTGGTCTGGTTGATGGATTGAATGATGTACGTTCTGTTATTAAGGAGCGCTTTGGTAATGATGCAAAACTTCGACTTATTATGCCTCCAAAAAGTTTTTTAGGACCTAAAACGCCTTCAGGAGTGACGGCACATACGGTCTATACAGTCGTTGATAGTGCATTGATGGCAGCAGAAGAGCGAGCTCTTTGGCAGCGTTATGGTTTGTGATGGAAAGGATCATTCAAGCCAGAGAGATTTTTATCTAAAAACAGATACTAGAAGAAAAAAGGCTTGAAATGATACGAATGAGAACATGTCGTTTATTTTGTATGAGAACTCTTTATATTTATTGTTTTTTAGAAAACGATTAAGAATATTCCAAGCTGTTTATAGGGCTCGTGCTAAAAGTATGGGTAAAAGGGGGAAATTTTTAAAAGAACCCTATGTAAGTGAATATTACGTCATATGATATCAAATGTACAAACTTCGTTCCAAAGACATTCCTATTTATTTACACCTATTAAATTGAATTTAGCTCTACATGTTGTAGGGCAACGTGCTGACGGGTATCATTTAATAGAGAGTTTGGTTTATTTTAGTCTTAGCGGTGATTGTCTACACTATGCACCTTGTGAAAATAATCAGTTTGTTTTGACGGGGTCGTTTGCAAAAGGGCTTGTTTCTCATTTAGACAATTTGGTTATTCGCGCAAGGGACTTTATGCATAAGACTTTTCCGGAATGTGCTCAACCTGCTTTTTTTCGGCTTGTAAAAACATTACCTGTTGCTTCAGGCATTGGTGGTGGCTCAGGTGATGCAGCTGGGGTTATCAGCATGTTGCGTCGGCAGTGGAATCTTGATTGCTCTTACGAAGAATTAGCAAAAATGAGCTTAGTTCTTGGTGCTGATGTTCCCATGTGCCTTTGTGCATTAGAGTATCAGCAGCCGCTTTTGGTTAAAGGAATTGGTCAAGAGATGATACGACTAAAAGAAGCTTGTTCATTAGCAATGGTATTGGTTAATCATGGACAAGAGATTTCAACACAAGCTGTTTTTAAAGCGTTAGAGAAGCGTCATAATCCTTCTTTAAAAATTAATACAGACGCTTTAAAGAGTGTTGATTCATTAGTTGAAGTTTTACAAGAAACGCGTAATGATCTTTTTTCTCCTGCATTAAAAATAGCACCTCAGTTAGCTGAAGTGTTATCTATATTAGATGAATGTGGGGCTCTTTTTTCCCGTATGTCTGGAACGGGAGCAACTTGCTTTGGCATTTTTAAAAATAAACAAACGGCGCAACAAGCAGCTCTTTTTATCAAATCAATGTACCCAAATTGGTTTGTAAAACCTATCATGACTTTAGGAAATATTTGATAAATAAATATAAAAGCTTTTATTTTATCATGATTTTATTATACATAATAAAAGAGGGTAACCAAAGAAATGTGTTTTTTTATTTTTTGTGCAAGAATTCGTGGAATGTTTGAAGAGCCATTTAAAACTGTAATGCTTGCAAAAAATGATCAGGCTACAGAAATAGATGTATGTTTGTTGTATTTGTGATGTATCAAAGATGTTTAATTTGCCGCTTCAACCAAATTTTTCGTGCGAATTGGATTTGCAAAAACAGGGTTTTTTTCATATAGCAGGTGTTGATGAAGTAGGACGGGGGCCTCTCGCTGGACCTGTGGTAACAGCAGCCGTTATCTTGGATAGAGATCGTATTCCTAATGGGTTAAATGATTCAAAAAAACTTTCTTTTTTCCAACGAAATAGACTTTATCATGAAATTTTGCAAAGTGCATTAGCGGTTTCAGTCGCCAGTCTTTGTGCTCGTACAATTGATCAATCTAATATTAGAAAAGCAACGTTAGAAGCAATGCGTCGCTGTATTATAGGATTAGCCATTCCAGCCCACTATGTCCTTGTTGATGGGCGTGATATTCCTTCTGAGTTGTCCTGTCCTGCAATGGCATTGATTAAGGGCGATCAGCGTTCAGTTTCAATTGCAGCCGCATCTATTATTGCGAAAGTAACGCGTGATCGGATGATGGAATGTACAGGACAAGTTTATAAAGGGTATGGTTTAGAGAAGCATGTAGGTTATGCAACGCTAGCGCATCGTACAGCTCTTGATAAATATGGACCAGTTATAGGATTACATCGTTATAGTTTTGCACCACTAAAAGAGTGTAAAAAAGGTAATTAAAATCAGTGATTTACTACAAGAGTAAAGGGTTTTATAATTCATTGATTCTATTATGTTTTTTGAGTGTCTATCCCTAACCTTTTTGAAGCTTTTTATCACTTATTCCTATCTATTTTTCCAGATATAGAATCAGATATTTCTAACATGGGCTTAACTCTTATTTGTTATTAACCGTATAGCAATGATATACGACAAGGGGCGGTAATGGCAATTGTGAGTTTTAAATATAAGGGCTTAAAATTATTTTATACAACAGGTTCCACAAAAGCTATTTGACCAGATCACTTAAAAAATTATGCGTTATCTTAACGGCTTTAACAAGTGCTACTACGCCTGAAATGTTGAGAGCGCCTGCCTTTAAAATACACCCTCTTAAAGGTGAACTTACAGGGTACTATTCTATATGGATGAATGGAAATTGGCGTGTTACTTTTCGCTTTATAGGAACAGATGTGGAGCTTGTTGATTATCAAGATTACCATTGATGAGAGGAATGAAAAAAATGACGCATAACCCCGCACATCCGAGTGAAGTTCTGAAAGTAGCTTTCTTAGAAGAAATGGGGATAACAATACAAAAATTAGCTGATCATCTCCATATGACAAGAGCTTCTTTATCAAGAGTGATTAACGGACATGCTTCTATAAGTACCGAGCTTGCTATTAAATTAGAATTAGCTGGTTTTAGTAAAGCAAAATTTTGGTTGGATATGCAAACAAACTATAATTTATGGCAAACAAAGCAACAGGCACAACCACCTATTTCTCTTCTTGTTTTTGATACACCTCAAACGCCGCTTTGATTTCGTTAATAATTTTGATGGTGCTTTGGTTTGTTTTTTTAGCTGCCGCCCATTGCTCTAACTTTTTTGTAGCTTTTTGATTGCTTCTGTTGCAAGTCGTTTTCTATCGGCTGTTTTGGTATAAAGAGATGCCATTTTATCTTCTGTCCAGCCAAAAAGCGCTTTCATTTGCGAAACCGTAGCACCAGCATTGGCAGCACGTTTTGCTGCTAATTTTCGCAATCGGTGCGCTGATTTTTTAATACCCGCCGCATTACATGCTTCACGAAAGAGGTTGCCAAAACTTTCTTTGACAAGCTTATTTCCACCTTTACCACAAATAAATGTTTCATTACCTATGGGACCAATTTTAAGGGTTTCCTCTAGTTCTGGTAAAATAGGAAGAAAAACATCTGTTTTAAATTGGCTCTTTTCTGTTTTGAGATAAATGATATTATCTTTGACGTCTTTCCAGCCGATACGAACGGCATCACCACGACGCAAGCCTGTATAAAGAAGAACATCAATCCAGACGCGTTCATGTGTACCATGTGACCAATGGTGATAATATTTGTCTATGTCCTCTTCTAGCCATGGCAGTAATCCCCCACTGTTTAAAGATTTTGGTGCTTTTATATTAAAGGCAGGATTTCTATTTAAAAGGGCATTATCAACCGCCCAATTAAAGAGATCGTTTAAAGAGGTCAAAAAATATTTTGCCGCTGCGAGAGTAGCTCGCCTTCTGTCTACGGCGTCAAGGATGTGGTGTTTTTCTATGCTTTTATGTGCACGATCAGCAATATTTTTAGAAACATTGTTCAGAATTCGATATTTAACTTTTTAGTAGATTCTAATTGATTATGCCATTGCATGCTTTGTAAATACTGATGCAATAACCAATCGAAAGAGCCTTTTGTAAGTCTGTTTATTTTCTTGGAGATGCCATTTTGCGCTTGTTTAATAGCCAGCGTATATTTGCTCTGATGGAAATCAATGGACTGTCATAAATTTTAGCTTTTCCACTAATAAATGTACCACCGAAAACTTGTGCATCCCCAAAAACTTTGGCATAACCATAGACTTTTGCATCATCACTTATTCAGCAATTGCCATCATGACTTAGATTGTCTTCTTTTTGTATAAAAGCGCCAAGATCACCTGCCTTTACATCTCCAAAGTCTCTCAAATCACGGATGCAGTAAAGTGTAATGTATCCACCAACCTCAATTGTTTCATTAGTCAGTTCATATTTCTTTTCCTTGATTTGCGCAGAATTCACCCGTAGCGTGAATCATGCATCACTTAAAAGTTATTAGGAATGGGTAGGGGGCTGGGAGGCATATGGGCACTCCCATTTTTTAAAAATATGCAAATTTATTTTTTTAGATGTGCTTAATTTCATATTTCCAATCAGGCAACGGAATGAGAGCTAATGCGAGTTGTCCTCTATGACACATGCATACATTAGCTTCAAAACAGGTGATTGCAACGCGCTTTTTGTTTAAAAAAATTTGATATAATTTGTTTATTGCACAAGAATTATCCTTGAGAGTTGTATTTTGATAATCTTCAAAAAGGCGATCATAATCTTTTGTGTTTTCAAATTTCTTCGTTTTTCAGAGGCAATTCCAAGTTCAGGCATATGCCATATATTCAATATCAATGTTGTTTACAACTTTCTCTAATTGTCTTTTTGAAAATCCGTATTTTCTGCTTATTGGATTTTTACGAATATCATACAAAAGTTTAATATTATTTTTGATAAGTTGATTGAAATAGTCCTCAAAGGATTTTCTTTCATAGCCAATGGTAAAAAACAAAAGCTCTCATCTTTAGCAGGCTGTATGATAATATGTTTGATGTTACACACGTTTATTTCCTTAGTAAATAGGTGGGGGCTCTATGAGCGCCTCTTTCCAAAAGGATAAATCCTCCAGTGATTATCACAGCGTTGTGGAGCAAACAGGGGTTAAAGCTGGTGATGGCGGTTTTGATATCACTGTTAAAGATAAAACAACTTTGACCGGAGGTATTATTGAAAGCACAGCCTCGGCAGAAAAAACAGCCTGACCACAGGAAGCATTAGCACCAGTGATATCAGCAACAGTGCGCATGCTCAAGCCAGCAGCCAAGGGTTTAGTCTTTCTGGGAATGACACGATAAAGAACATTGCCAAAAATGTTTTAAATCACGGCAAAGCCAAGGATGGAGCAGAAGGGGAAACCAAATCTGCTATCAGTGATGGGAGTATCATCCTTACTGATATAACTGGACAGACGGCGATGGGGCAAGATGCTGGACAAATCATTGGCTCTCTCAACCGTAACACCGCAGCAGCCCACCAAGCAGTAGGACAGCTAGATGTCGCACCGCTTGAGGGGGTAGTGCATAATCGCGTAGATATGATCAATGATTTATCGGATGAAGGATTGGGATACTTTGATAAAATTTATAAAATCGCCTATGTCAAAAAATATCCTGAGGGTGAGGTTGAGCATGATGAAAATGGCAATGTCCTCTATGCAACAGATAAAAATGGAAACTATATAAAAGACAGCTATGGAAGAAAAATACCTCTGTATCACTATTTAACACCAGAAGAAGAAAAACATTTACAAAAAGGTTCTGATGGCAAGGTTCATATGTTTTACAATGGTATTTTACCTCACCAGATGATGCTGCGCGTTATACTGTCCAGTTTGCTGACAATGATCATGGTCCCCTTTATTTTACATACTTCCCAGAAGCTGAAGACTGGGAAGTGGAAGTAGGGATAGCGATTTTTCAGAAGTTTCTGGAAGGTAGATTTTTTTTTGGATTGACCAATTCAACCAAGAAATTCCAGGATATAATGTATCTTTATGGCAATACAGGATTGCATGATGATGCCCATAGTCGTGGTACCATAACAGCAGGAAATGGATCATATAATTTAGTAAAGCATGGTGTTCTCGGTATAGCAAAGGAAACAATGGTTAATTTCTTTGGTCCAGCTTATAATACTCAAGACATGGCAGATACGTTATATGTCTTAAAGGATGGCAAGCAAACCACTGTCGGCTTGGAAAACCATACAGATGATTTTGTTGGTGTAGTATTTGGTGGAAATCCCGCTACTTTTTACCAGAGACCCTTTGGTAGTAACGCAGTTAAAGAGGCAAAGAAAGTACTATTTAGTTATCCCAGCCCTCATGTTTGTTATGCAAATGCGGATCGAGCATGTAGACATGATTATGGTTCATCTCACCGTATACAAATTGATTCAATTAATTCATGGAGCAAAAAATGAAACAAACCTTAAAATTATTAAGTGCGATAACTCTATTGAGTATAGCTGGGTGCCAGTTTACTAAAACTCCCTCATCTTCTATAGGGGCATGGGAGAAGCCAGGAGCAGATTTTACAGAGGTAGCAAAAGCATTATTAGAATGTGGTATGCCAACTCCTTATGATAAGGATCCAGAAAGCAGAAAGCTCAGCTACAATGCAAATGCAACCATTGATGCTTGCATGCTTCAAGCAGGATTTCGCTATAAATATGATGTGGGGGGAGGCTGGTGTGGAAATCATAAATCAGACAACCTTCCCATTTGTCGTCCAGGTGCTGTCATGCCTCAGCGAAGTATTGAGAGACGCTTAAATAGCCCTTATTGTAAAAAGCATTCAGAACAACTTGAATGCAAACCTTAGGTCTTGCTTCAGCAGAGAAAGCCTTGTCCGTCCTTACGAAAATTTCGCTTGTAACGTGCAAGCAAGTGATTTTAATTAATACAACATGGAACAGATTTTAAATGATAGAATCCTACAGAATTAGTTTTTTCATTCAACATGAAAACAATAAGTTATCTTTATAAATCAATGTGATGTAGCAGGATGAAGATGTTTATGCAAAGAATCTAAAAGTTTTTTTGCGAGTGTTTGAATAATTTCTTTGTTTTTCTGAATTTTAGATACAAAATACTATTGCTAAAGTACTAAAAGTAGATCATGCTGGTAAATAGATGAAACTTTGATGGCGCTTGGTTTTAAAAAAGGCAATATTTGATTTCACTGTTTGCGCTGGTATTGATTTTGCAATAACAGATAATAGTTTATTGTATGCAAAATACTGTTATTTAGATTTTGGTAAAAGAAATTTATAAAGAATATTATCATTAACAGTTATGCGAAACTTTAATGAAAATGAATCCAACTTTAATACACATAATTTTAGTGTGATTTAGTTTACAAATTCTTATTGAATGCAGAATTAAAAGTTTAAGAAGCCTTATTTGCAAAAATTCTTTATTTTTTTGTGAGTGTGTCATTTTTGCTACAGATATTTCAGAAAAGATGCTCTATATGAATTTCATTTTGGATATTTGGAGAGATTTTATGAATACAAAACGTTTAATAACAGCGTCTATTTTTTCTTTAATTTCAGCGTCTACAGCACTAGCTGCTGATGTTATGATTCCTCATCAGCCAGCATCATCGACTGCTTCTACCATTGTTGCACCTACTTTTTCATGGACAGGTCTTTATTTAGGTGTCCAAGCTGGTGGTTTTTCGAGCAAAGCTGATATGGCTCTTGTTGGTCAAGAAAAGAGTTTACCACTGGATAAAGAGTTCTCTCCTAAACTTTCAGGTTTTGCAGGTGGTTTTTATGCAGGTTCTAATATTGATCTCGGTGACAACTTTATTTTTGGTATCGATACGGATTTAATGGTATCTGGAAAAAAACACACAAAGACCATTACCATAGGTGCAGCTGATAACGCTACAGTAGAAAATGCAGTCGTAAGATCCCGCAGATCCGCAAGCCTACAAACACCTCAAGCACCTCAAGCACCACAAGCAGCAACATCAGAAGAAACACAAAGAATTGCCTCAGGAACTGCAGGTGCAGGAGCTACAACAGGAGGGACTCTAACAGCAGTATCCGCTTCAGAAAAATCTGCTGGAACGCGATCCAGTCAAGCACCAGCTAAACCAGTAACTGCAATTCAACCGTCACGAGCAGGAGCAGCACAATCAAATCAAGCAGCAACAACTGGAGATTCTAGCAATGTTAATGCAACACAAACAGTGGCTGTGGAGGTAAAAAATCCAGGAGTTTCAACAATATCATCACAAACACCAGCTGCATCGCCAGTAGCACAATCAGCCTCCTCTAGACAGACGGTTAGATTAGTGCAATTGCCATCGTCTTCATTGGGAAGATCAAATACAGGAGGGACATCGGTAGGTGTGGTAAGTCGATCACAGTCAGTTGCATCTAAATCTTCCTCCCCCGACGCAGGGGGTAGAACACCAGAGCGGTCAGCATCGCTCTCATTGGCAAGATCAGCTATAGGAGGTCAGTTATCAGGGGGAAGGGCAAGTGAAGGAACAGTGTCTGAAAAACCAGTTGCTATAAAAACCGCGTCTTCTACCTCATCAACAGTATCAGGCGCAAGTCAGCCAGCAGTAAAAGCACCTACACTGGTACAACCTGTATCACAACCATCAGCAGCAGAAAAAACAGTACCGAGTTCATCACTTGTACTCGCGAGATCAGGATCATCCAATGGTTCAGAGACAAAAGTTTCTAATGGAATAAGCGGAGCCCAACAGGGAGGTCATCATAGTTCTTCCCATAGTAGTGGAAATGCTAATGCACATGGTGCACCTCATGCAGGTGGGCATAGCTCTGGTGCTCATCCGAATGGTACTAATCCACATGCTTCTCGTTCTCATGGTGGACAGAATATGTCTGGACACGGTGCACAAAGTACACAAGCGGTGGATAAGAACGCTTCCAGTGTATATGGTATAGAACAAATAAAAAAGATGGCTTCTGAACTTGGTCTTGATCAAGAGGATGCAGTTGAAACTTTAAGTCATACTTTCAAACAAAATTGGGGTGGTGCTACACGGGTACGTATTGGTTTTGCTGCTGATCGCTTTATGCCTTATCTTGCTGGTGGTATTGCTTATGGGCAATTCCAAGACACTGTATCAATATCTGTTAAGGATGAGGATGGAAGAGTCGTTTCTTCTAAGAACTTAGCTGATGAAACAAAAACCATGATTGGTTACACACTTGGTGGTGGCGTTGATTTCTCGCTTCTAGATAATGTGATTGTACGTGCAGAATATCGTTACTCTGATTTTGGTAAAAAGAAATTTGCAAAGGAAAAACTTGAAGTTAACTACAAAACCAATGATTTCCGTGTTGGTGTAGCTTATAAATTCTAATTTTTTAAAGAGTAAATTTCTAAGAGGCTCCACTGTCAGTGGAGCCTTTATTTTTTTTTAAGATCACTTTTTGGTTTCTTTTCTTGTGAATTTCATGATAAAGCCCATAGAGTGTGATGATATATTTTCCTGATCGCTGCTTAATACGAATGATAAGCTCGGCTTTCCCTATAGATAAAAACCAGAGTTGCAGGGTTCAGGGAAGTTATGCAAAAATGAAATCGTAAAAGTGGACAGGGATATTTCACAATGGCTGTGAAAAATGAAACAATAGATTATTCAAAAACTCTTTATCTCCCACAGACAAATTTTCCTATGCGTGCAGGGCTTCCGCAAAAAGAGCTTGAATTGATGGCGCGTTGGGAAAATATGGGGCTTTATGCGCAATTGCGTCAACAAGCAAAAGATCGTCCATTTTATATTCTTCATGATGGTCCGCCTTATGCAAATGGTCATATTCATATCGGGCATGCTTTAAATAAAGTTCTAAAGGATGTGGTTGTTCGTTCATTCCAAATGCGCGGTTTTAATGCAAATTATGTACCTGGTTGGGATTGCCATGGGCTTCCAATTGAATGGAAAATTGAAGAAAAATATCGAGCACAAGGAAAAAATAAGGATGAGGTACCTCTTAACGAGTTTCGTCAAGAATGCCGTGAATTTGCACAGCATTGGGTAACTATTCAAAGTGAAGAATTTAAACGCCTTGGTGTTGTGGGAGATTTTAACACGCCTTATACTACAATGGCTTTTCATGCAGAAGCACGCATTGCCAGTGAATTGATAAAATTTGCTATGTCAGATCAGATTTATCGTGGTTCCAAGCCAGTGATGTGGTCTGTTGTGGAACGTACGGCTTTGGCAGAGGCTGAGATTGAATATCATGATCATGAATCAGAGGTGCTTTGGGTTAAGTTTCCTGTTTTTGAAGCAAATTCTGATGATTTATATGGTGCTCATGTCGTCATTTGGACAACAACACCGTGGACGATTCCAAGCAATCGTGCAGTGAGTTATTCTTCGCAAATTTCTTATAGTATTTACGAAGTTGAAAGTGCTGAAAATGATTTTGGTCCTCAAGTGGGAGAAAAGCTTCTCTTTGCAGACGCTTTAGCGATGAGTTGTGGAGAAAAAGCCAAACTTGTTTTGAAGCATTTGCGTGTTATTTCTTCTGAAGAGTTGAAAGCTCTTGTTCTTTCTCATCCACTCAAAGGTTTAGCTGGAGGGTATAATTATAAAATTCCATTGCTTGATGGTTCGCACGTAACAGAGAGTGCTGGTACAGGTTTTGTCCATACAGCACCAAGCCATGGGCGTGAGGACTTTGAAATTTGGAATGATTATAAGTCCTTACTGGAGCAAGCGGGGATTGATTCATCTATACCGTTTCCTGTTGATGATGCAGGGTTCTATACGAAAGATGTTCCAGGTTTAGGACCAGATCGTGAAGGAGGACCTGCACGTGTTATTGATGATAATGGAAAAATGGGTGATGCCAATAAAGAGGTCATTAATGCTTTAATTAAAGCAGATCGATTGTTTGCACGGGGGCGTTTAAAGCATTCCTATCCCCATAGTTGGCGTTCAAAAAAACCCGTTATTTTTCGCAATACACCGCAATGGTTTATTTCAATGGATAAAGATTTTGGGGATGGTTCAACTTTACGTAGTCGGGCTTTGGAAGCTGTTTCAAAAACGCGTTTTGTGCCATCTTCTGGACAAAACCGCCTAGCTTCTATGATAGAAGATCGTCCTGATTGGGTTCTTTCTCGTCAGCGTTCTTGGGGTGTTCCTATTTGTATTTTTGCAAATGAGGATGGTGTTATTCTAAAAGATGAAGGTGTGAACGAGCGTATTTTACGGGCTTTTGAAGCAGAAGGGGCAGATGCATGGTTTGCTGAAGGAGCACGTGAACGTTTTTTAGGTGAGCGTGCACATGAGCCTTGGGTACAGGTTTATGATATTTTGGATGTTTGGTTTGATTCTGGAGCCAGCCATAGCTTTGTGTTAGAAGATCGGGCTGATTTGAAATGGCCTGCTGATGTTTATTTTGAAGGTTCAGATCAGCATCGCGGATGGTTCCAATCTTCTCTTTTGGAAAGCTGTGGTACGCGTGCTTGTTCTCCCTATAAGTCCGTGATCACACACGGTTTTACTTTGGATGAGAATGGTAAGAAAATGTCTAAATCTTTAGGCAATACGGTTGTTCCGCAAGAAATCATTAAAACATCTGGAGCTGATATTTTTCGTCTCTGGGTTATGACAGCCGATTATTGGGAAGATCAGCGTTTAGGCAAAAAAATACTTCAAACAAATGTGGATTCATATCGTAAACTACGCAATGCAATTCGTTGGATGCTAGGAACTTTAGCACATGATGATGGAGAAGAAGTATCTTATGGTGCACTGCCGGATCTTGAAAAATTTATATTGCATAGGCTTTTTGAACTTGATCAGTTGATTAATCGCGCTTACGATGAATTTGATTTTAAAAAGATTATGCGTGCATTATTGGATTTTTCAATCATTGAGTTATCGGCATTTTATTTTGATATCCGCAAGGATTCTCTTTATTGTGATGCGCCTTCATCAAAAAAACGCAAGGCCTCCTTGCAGGTTGTCCGTGAGATTTTTGAGCGTATGGTCACATGGCTTGCTCCAATGTTACCTTTTACTATGGAAGAAGCTTGGTTAGAGCGTTATCCAGGAAGCCAATCGGTGCATTTGGAACAATTTCGCTCTGTACCAGAAGAATGGCAAAACCAATCTTTGGCTGAGCGTTGGAAAAAAATTCGGCAGGTCCGTAAAGTTGTGACAGGTGCTTTAGAGCTTGAACGTGCTAATAAGCGTATTGGATCCTCTTTGGAAGCTGCGCCTATTGTTTTTATTTCCAATCTGGTTTTACGAGAGGCATTAGAAAATGTGGATATGGCGGAGATCTGTATTACCAGTGCGCTCACAATTACGCAGGACACGATACCTTCTGATGCTTTTACTTTGAATGATGTTGAAGGTGTTGGTGTATATCCAGAGAAGGCATTAGGAAAAAAATGTGCTCGATCATGGCGTTATACACAAGATGTTGGAAGTGATCCAGCTTATCCGGATGTATCTGCTCGTGATGCAGCTGCTTTGCGGGAATTGCAGATTCTTGGCAAGATTTAAAGTTTTAGATCAAAGGAAAGAAATGCAAGTAAATTTCTCATATTGATGAATATAGTTTTTTGTGGTACGAAAAAAATTCCGTTGTTTTATCTGCAGGGGGGAAATTTGTGTATGGACCGTTCTCTCATAAATAACGGGAATATTAATCAGCCATACACCTAGGAAATGGAATAGGCAGTGAGAAAACGTGAAATAAAAATATTTCCAATAGGAATTTTAGGGATGTGCTTTGTTTTAACGGGATGCAATTTATCCGCTCCTACCTATGGTACCAATAAACCAGTTTCAATACAGTTTTTTGAAGATGTTGCTAATATCACTTCATTAACACCAACAAATAACAGCAGCCAGATTGTTATGAAACCTCATCCAAAACTTGTAATACCAAGCCCTAGTTCACGCAGATTTTTGCCGGTACCACAACAAGATAGATCTGTCAATGAAATGGCAGCATCGAAGAAGCATCAAGGAAATACTCCTTTTCCTCACAAAGGATCGTCAGTTAATGGCGTTGGTTCAGAAAATCCTTCACAGTTGAATGCGAAGCAACGACAGGAATATTTACGTCGTCAGAGAGCACAAGTTGGAAGTTCAAAATACCGTCGCTATCTCACTGAACCACCTTTAAGTTATCGCCAACCGGCAAAAACCGCACCTATTGGTCGATAGGGAAAAGACAAAACATTTAAAGTAAAGTATTTTTCCAATTACTTATGATACCAAGCTCTCATTCGCGCGCAGTTATAATGCTGCTGTAGGAGGGGGGTATTCTCATGAAATAGCAATATGACAACAGCATCGAGAGATTCCTTATGCGTTTCCTTAACACGAAACATTTCTCAAGCTCATTTTACAACATTGCTCATGTGGCTAGTATAACGTAAAATCTATTGTGCTCCAATACTTTATGCTTAGGAAGGAGAAAGTGGATACCATCATTTTATTTTACAGACTCCAATGTTGCGATAATTTTTGCATTTGAGAGCTTTCATAAGAGACATTTTTAGTCTTTTCTAAAACGTTCTTTATCCAGACGATAATTCCGCTTATGATGTGCAAGAAAGTGATTTTTACTGTTTCAATGTAATTTGAAATGAGAGCATATCTACGATATTTTGGACTTTATATTTTATATACAAAATAATGAATTATTCTTTTGAATGAATGTACCATCTAATAGAAACAATATGCAGAATTAAAAGAGAGAAAAAATGCTTCGAAATAGCTTTTGCTATATATATATATATATCAGAAGAATTAACAGTCTTTTTTGAGAAGTAGGATAGTTTTTAAAGAGTGAAAGTTATGGAAGAAGAATTATTTTTAGTATCGCTTTTGTACAAAAAAGTCTTTAAGTAATTGAGCTGCTTCTTTTTCCTTGAAACCAGAATAAATCTCAGGTTTGTGATGGCAGGTTGGTTGCTGATAAAAACGTGGGCCATTTTCTATAGCACCTCCTTTGGGATCATTTGTTGCATAATAGAGACGTCGTATGCGTGCAAATGAAATGGCAGCGGCACACATAGCACAAGGTTCAAGTGTTACATAAAGATCGCAATCAGGAAGCCTTTCGTTTTGCAATGTTTCGCAAGCCATACGGATTGCGCGTATTTCTGCGTGTCCTGTAGGGTCATATGCAGATTTTATAAAGTTACCAGCGCGTGCAATGATAGCTTTTCCACGTGTAATGACAGCACCTACGGGAACTTCATCTTTTTTTGCAGCCTCTTGCGCTTCTAAAAGGGCTATTTCCATGGGCGTCAAAGTCATAATATTCTTTCTACTGAAGGTATAGAAAATCTAAAGGTTATCTCGATAAGGAATGCTATGGAATGAATAATTTATTACGCTTTTATAATGAAAAGAATACCTCTATTTTTTAAAGAGTTTAAAACAAACTTGCAAGTCGACAGATACATTATTGTCGTTAAAGGATAGAAAATGATAAATGATTATGCTACTTCCTTTTTCAGGATAAGCGGTATGGTGCATGTGAATAATTTTCTGAACATACTTGCAAAGATTGGTTTGAAACGCAAATGAATGAAAATAATGAGAGTGAACGAATTGCTAAAAGGTTAGCGCGTGCTGGTATTGCTTCGCGTCGAGATGCAGAAATGATGATTGTTGCAGGTCGTATTTCTGTGAATGGTAAAGTCGTGACAACGCCTGCTTTTAATGTTAGCCGCTCTGATGTTATTAAAGTTGATGGCAAACCTTTACCTCCTATAGAACGAA
Organism: Bartonella sp. AP258QHHD; assembly: GCF_042196145.1. Lineage (NCBI taxonomy): Bacteria > Pseudomonadati > Pseudomonadota > Alphaproteobacteria > Hyphomicrobiales > Bartonellaceae > Bartonella > Bartonella sp. AP258QHHD. The sequence goes on along the minus strand of NZ_JBHIPR010000043.1, from coordinate 39,119 downwards.
CGCGTTTATGGCTTTACCATAAGCCAGCAGGTCTTGTCACCACGAACCGTGATCCTGAAGGCAGACCTACAGTCTTTAGTAATTTACCAAAAGGAATGCCGCGTGTTCTTTCTGTTGGAAGGCTTGACATTAACACGGAAGGGCTTTTGCTTTTAACCAATGATGGTGGCTTAGCGCGTGTATTAGAGCTTCCTGTAACGGGGTGGGTCCGCAAATATCGTGTCCGTGCTCATGGAAGAGTCAAGCAGAGCGCGTTGGATAACCTTAAAAATGGTATTGCGATTAATGGTATTTTTTATGGTTCGATTGAAGCATCAATTGAACGCGAACAAGGGTCGAATGTATGGCTTTCTGTCGCTTTGCGAGAAGGAAAAAATCGTGAAATAAAGAATGTTTTAGGGGCATTGGGATTATCAGTTAATCGATTAATACGTGTATCTTATGGTCCATTTCATCTCTCTGATTTAGAAGAAGGAGCCGTGCAAGAGTTAAAAGGGCGGATGTTACGAGATCAGTTGGGGGAGCGTTTAATTATGCAAGCCAATGCAGATTTTGATGCTCCTATTCTTAAGCCATTTTCAAATTCTGCAGTTGTTGCAGAAAAGCAAAGCCAGAAAGATCTTTCTGTTGCAAATGATGGTTGGGTTTTCTCAAGTGAAAGGGCGATACGACGCCGACCAAGAGATGGTTCTGTTGAACATAGTCGCGCACGATTAAGTACAAAGTCTCATGAGAATGTAAAGAAGGAGAAAAGTGAAGAAGGAAAAGCAGAGCGTTTTCTACCGCGTTCTCGCCGTGCTAATGTTTGGATGGCTCCTGGTGCACGTCCGCAAAGTGCACGTAGAAAGCCTTCCTATAGTGAGGAGAAATCGCATGATCATAAGAGCGATTTGGATGGTAGAAAGTCCTTTCATCGAGGCAAGGAAAAACTAAAAGAAAATCCGTCATACAAAGAGAAGAGGGAAAGTTTTGTTCAAAAACATGGCAAAATATCTTATGACGAGACGCATCCCTTTGGTAAGAAAGATCGCTTTTTAAAGGATAAAGAGAAAATGATAAAAGGTGGTCATGATGAGCATTCTTTTGAGAGAAAGAAAAAGGTAAAATCGTTTGGTGGTGCTATGAAAAAATCTAAACCACATAGGGACGGTGCAAAAACTTCGAAGCGATTTGGAGGTCCACGTGCGGATCATAGGCGGTAAATTTGCTGGGCGTGTTTTGTTTTCGCCTGTTAATCAGTCGATTCGCCCAACGAGTGATCGTACACGTGAAAGCCTTTTTAATATTCTTTCTAGCCGTGAAGAAGAGTTTTGGACCAATAAACGCATTCTTGATCTTTTTGCTGGTACTGGTGCTTTAGGCATCGAAGCACTTTCGCGTGGAGCAAAGGCGGCTGTTTTTGTTGAAAACTCGGTTGAGGGGCGTGGGTTGCTTCAAAAAAATATAGAAGCCTTTGAATTACAGTCGATAGGACGGATTTTGCGTCGTGATGCGACCAAACTTGGCAATATTGGCACAATGCTGCCATTTGATGTTATCTGCGCTGATCCTCCCTATAGCCGTTGTTTAGGTGAACGTGCTTTTGTAGAAGCTTTGCGAGGAGGGTGGGCAAAAGCTGATACACTCTTCATACTTGAAGAAAAGAAAGATACAATGATTTATTTACCTGACGTCTTTTATCTAGACGATGAGCGTTTTTATGGTGAGACAGCAATACGTCTCTATAAATTACGATCGCTTACATCTTGAGAAAGTTCTTGTTTTTATCCGATAGGATGAAAAAATGCTTTTTCACAGTTTTCTTCATTTTATATGGTTTTTAAAAGGTTAAGCAGAAAATCAATAAAAGATTCTAATGTTAAAGGAATTGATGAATTTTTATTAGCTTTAATACAGAAGGATGTTTTTTCTCCAATAGGATATATATTCCTCGATAATAGTTATGATCTTTTTTATCTAATTTCTTTCTGCCATACCTTAATCATCACATTTCATCAGCAGTTGAAAGCTTTAAGCTATGCAGTCTGCATTGATATCTTATATGATGCGTAACTTCTATTTTTGCTATTGTCTAAACTTAAAAAAGATATTTTGTTTAGTATTGAAAATATTGTTCATTTATCCTGAATACTTGTGTGTTTAGTTTAGTAATATCGCTTGTTGAGTTAGTCATTACATATTAAGTAAATCTGAGAGTATTAAGTATCTTATCGTTGTGCAGCTTTAAGGATACTTTTTTATATTATTCTTTATCACTAAAGATAAGTAATTTGTAAAAAAGGGGAGATTATCGTGTTTAATTGGATATATAGTGAAGAGATTAGTACAGAAGCAAGTGCTGAGCAAATTTGGGCTATATGGGAAGATGTGGCATCATGGCCTTGCTGGGATAGTGAACTTGAGTGGGTAGAACTTTCTGGTCCTTTCAAAGAAGGCGCTATAGGACGCATGAAACCTAAAAAGGGACCTACAGTAACTTTTACACTTGATAAAGTTATAAAAAATGTTTGTTTTTCTGATTATGCTAAACTTCCTTTTACACGTATGAGTTTTAATCATGAATATATTTGTTCAACAAAATCGGGTTCTTCAAATAACAAAATTCGTCATACTGTAACCATGTCTGGTTTATTTTCTCCTTTCTTTGGAATGATTATTGGGTCAAAAATTAAGTTACATCTTCGCGATGCAATGATTGAAATGAGCAGACGTGCTCTTACTGAAAACAAAAGCATTTTGTAAGGGGGTGCATTTATAAAGAAGTTAATACCTTAAAAAAGGTGCAGAACTCTTAGCCTTGTTAGAATGAAATCAGTTATGAGTATATAGCAAATTGATGAGCTATGATTTGGTTTTAGTTAGCTGTTGAAATCGTGTCAAAGCATCTTACGGGATTAATTTTGCGCTAAAAATCTTATGAAATTCATTGAATTTTTTTATATATAAAAGCTTATAAGATGCTCTCTTCATTGAAAATGAGAAAGGTTCAGAAGTTCATTACTTCTCTTATGATGTAGGTCCATATCGTCATAATATTTGCCTGTTTCTAATGTTGCAATATTTTTTGCATTTAAAATCTTCATAAGAGGCATTTTGATTTCTTCTTAAATAGTTTTCATTCATAGGCCCCTTACTTATGATTTGCTCGCAAATAGTTGTGATTGACTCAACATGAATAGGTTCGAAACAGAGAGAATTTTATGATATTAGGCTTTTTTATACAAATTACAAAACAATAAATTATAAGTATAAATCAAACTGTTAATTTTATTGAAAGATTACAAGATAATTTCTTGATTACTTTTAAATATAAAAATGAGTTCTTTATGATATTACGTCCATTAGGGTAAAGAAGTTTATGACTGCTCATTTTGTTGAAACCATAATAGAAGGAAATATTTTTTACTCTGTTTAAGTTTTGTTTCATTTACAAGAGTGCCGTCTCATTATGAGAGAGTTTATAGAAGCAAAGAAGTGTATACAAATATAAGGTATTTTCTTGATTCTTGCTTGGAAATTAAAGAATGCTATAGGAAAGATATGAGATAAGTTTTTTACTACCCAGAGGAAGGAAGACCTGTGATTTAGATCATTTTATGCTTTTCGAATTTTTGAGGATTTTGGCTTAAATTCAAGTGTTATAGCTAAGACTTTTGTTAATTGCCAATTGTTCTGTTGATTTGATTGTCAGTGGAGATTTGGCTCCTAAAATGATAAGGGCCCATGAGAAATCTTGAAACTAAAGAGATTTTACGGCATATTACGTTTTTTCATAAAGAAGCTAAAAGGGAAATGATTTAATGCATTAAAAGAAAAAGAATGCATGAATGTGCATAATCTTATGAATCAATACACAAGAGTTATATTCTGATTTGTATAAATTTGTCAGAATGCTTATCAATGTAAATAATAAAATATTTTAGGGAGTCTATAATGACTGACAAAAACCAGATTGAGAAAGCTGTTTCGCTGGTTGAAGCAGCAAAGCGTTCTGGGGCAGATGCTGCTGATGCTGTTATTGTTCATGCTCATTCTACCAGTGTATCAGTTCGTTTTGGGAAAGTCGAATCGACAGAAGCAGCAGAGAGCAATGATTTTACTCTAAGGGTTTTTGTTGGAAAAAAAGTAGCAAGTGTTTCTGCTAATTTAGGATCTTATCCGCAAGAACTTGCGGAACGTGCTGTTGCGATGGCTAAAGCTTCTCCCGATAGTTTATTTGAAGGTTTGGCAGATAAAGAGTGTTTGGTTAAGTATCCTAAAGATCTTGATCTTTTTGATGATTTTGTACCCAGCAGTCATTTTTTAACAGAAGATGCTTTAAAAACGGAGGCAGCAGCTCTTGATGTTAAAGGTGTAAGCAATTCTGGTGGCGCTGCAACAGCTTATGGCCGTAGTGGGTTTATTCTTGTGACCAGCGATGGTTTTTGTGGAGCCTATCGCTCAAGTTGTTTTTCACGTTCTTGTAGTGCTCTTGCAGGTGAAGGAACACAGATGGAGCGGGATTATGATTATACAACAGCCTTACATTTTTCTGATTTAGAGGCAGCAGAAACTGTGGGAAAGAATGCAGGGCTTGGTGCTGTTCGACGTTTGGGTGCAGTTCGTGCGGCGACTGGGAGCGTTGATGTTATTTTTAATCCGCGTACGGCTCGTGGAATTGCAGGGCATATCGCATCTATGGTCAATGGAGCCTCTGTGGCTCGAAAAACGAGTCTTTTACAGAATTTCCTAGGCAAGGAAGTGATGAAGCCTAATGTTAATGTAACCGATCAACCTTTGCGATTACGTGGAAATGCTTCTCATCCTTTTGATGGAGAAGGGGTAGAGGGGCAAACACTCAATATTATTGAAAATGGTATTTTAAAAAATTGGCTTCTTTCATCATCTACAGCACGTGAATTGGGACTTAAAACAAATGGACACGGTATGCGTTCGGCATCATTAGTGCAGCCGACCAGTACAAATTTTGCTATTGAACCGGGTTTAGTATCACCTTGCGATATGATAAAAGATTTGCGAAATGGATTTTATGTGACCGAATTATTCGGTCATGGCATTGATTTTATTACTGGTCAGTATAGTCGTGGGGCTTCCGGTTTTTGGATTGAAAATGGTGAAATTGCTTATCCGGTAAGTGAAGTAACGCTAGGTTCTGATTTGCTTCATATGTTAGCACATTTAACACCTGCCAATGATATTGATCGGCGTTATAGTACAGCTGCTCCAACATTGTTAATTGAAGGGATGACACTTGCAGGAAAATAACACGCATCATTCTTCTGATTTAAATCTTTTGCGTGATGTTTGTCGAGAGGCAGGAGATTTAGCAATGCGGTATTTTGGATGCACGTTGGATGTCTGGATTAAAGAAGGTAATTCCCCGGTTAGTGAAGCAGATTTTGCTGTTGATCATTTCTTGAAAGAGAGGCTTCTTGGAGCTCGTCCAAATTATGGATGGATTTCAGAAGAAACAAAAGATAATCGAGAAGAACAAGATTATTATGAGCGCTCTTTTGTTGTTGATCCTATTGATGGAACGCGTGGTTTTCTTTCTGGCAATCCTTATTGGTGTATTTCGGTTGCCATTATTGAGAATGGGCGTCCTATTGTGGGCGTTCTACAATGTCCGGCTCAAGGAGATGTTTATACAGCTGTAACAGGTGGAGGGGCAACATTAAATGGGATAAAACTTCCTCGTTTAGCCTTTGAGGTTCATCGAAAATATAAAATTTCACTTGATAAATCGCTCGCACAAAAATTACCAGATGATTTTCTCAATCAAGTCAGTCTTTACCATTATCTTCCTTCTCTTGCTTATCGTATTGTTCTTGTTGCTCAAGATGAAATTGATATCGTATTAGTTCGTCCAAATTGTCATGAATGGGATATTGCCGCTGCTGATCTTATTTTGCAGGAGTGTGGAGGGTGTTTTTTATCGCTTGATGCCCCTTTACTATCTTATGGAATTGAACCTTACCAGTATGGACTTTTAATTGCTGGTAAAAATAATTGCTGTCAAGATATGATAGATGTTGTTCGTCAAACAAAGTTAGTTTAATCACGTAAAAGCGCGCTAAGATAATCTAAATGATATGGAGGCACATATGACTGAAACCAAAGAAAAAAAACAATATTTACATCTTGTATTTGGTGGGGAATTAAAAAATCTTAACAGTAATCAATTTAAGAATCCTGATGAGTTAGATGTGGTTGGTATTTTCTCAGATTATCAATCTGCTCAAGAAGCATGGCAGGCAAAAGCACAAAGCAGTGTAGATAATGCATTACAACGTTATTACATTGTAGATTTGCATCAGTTTCTTGATGCTGAGTTAGGCGATGCAGAATAAAGCTTGAATATTTGGTCATTATAACCTGTAGATTGCTTCATGCTTTTGTTTAGTCGTCCTTTTCATAGGTACGTTCTTCGGGTAAAATAGAATGCCGTAAAAAAGAATATGCTTGTTGTTTAAAATTCATATGTTTTTTTAAGAAACATCTCCCAAAGCACCCAAGCCCATTTCATAATAGTGTCCATGCAAGGTATAAAATCCATTATTGCACCACCATCTTTACGCTTAATAAAAATGCAAGACAGTTTCTATCAACCTATTTACAACAGCAATATTATCATGACAGCTATCACTCGAAGTTTATGATTATATTGTGAATAGTCACTCTGCTTTTGAATGGGGTATGAGACACTAATGCGTTAAGATTAATAAAAAGAGTAGCATTATTAATGATAGCAATTATTACTCTGTTGAGATTATTAGCACTCGTTACTTATCTATTGGAATTTTTTCAACGAGTTATTACTATAAGCTTAGAAACCATGAAAGTCGTTAGAAACTTTACCAAAATTAGAAACTTAGAGAAACTGAATAGATTTATGAAGTTAACTTACCTCATAAGGATTTCTTGAGTACTCATTTAAAACTACAATCTATAAGTTAATCATTTTGTGTTGATTATATACAATCTTAAAAGGAATAATATATCATTGCGACCTCCTGAAAAGAGAGGATTTAAAATTTTGAAAACTCTTATTTAAATTGCTTTAAGACTTTTAAGAAATTCTCTATTAAACAAGATTAGATTTTTCTGGATTACCTTTAAGAGATTATATCACAATTTAAAATGAGAACTCTATACTATTCAAAAGTTTTTTAAGATTAGTTTGACATATTCATTTTATTGAAATGAAATAATAGAGATTGAGCTTTCTTTTAAACACATTTTATTTGTTGTATTTATATTAGGTTGTAATGTCTATATGGGTTATTTTTTTGAAAAATTGACAATACCTAACATATGTAAAAATAAGCTTTTTCTCTAAAATACCAACGTGCAAAATTCAAAGTCTCATTAAAATCATAAGAAGTATTTATTCAGTGAGTTGAAAAAATTGATACAATCTATGTCATAGGTTTATCATTTATATTTTAAAAATTATAATCGACTGAAATGTAGTTTTGTTATTTTTGAGTAAGATTTTTTATAGGGTGCAGAATGAAGTGATAAAATCGATATAAGTTACAAAATTTAATTAAAAGAGATTTAAATAATGTGTATATGTATTGAATTTTCTCATGGATTAAGCTTTTTTTATTTAAGATATGAATGATATTAAAAAATATGGATGCAACCAATAGTGTTGATGAATTTTTTAACAAAATAAGTATATAGATATCTTAAAATAGCTGGATGAGGTGATTTTAAATGGTAGAATTAAAGGCACATACGGCTCTTTTAAGCTATCGAATGATTGGTTTTTGCTTATGTCCTGTTATTCCTTTTTATTTGTTCTTTCGTGCTATTCGTGGAAAAGAAGAGTGGTGTCGCAAAAAAGAGCGTTTAGGTAAAAGTTCTCATATACGCCCCCAAGGTTCGTTAGTTTGGTTGCATGCAGCAAGTGTTGGAGAAACACTTGCACTTGTTCCACTTATAAATTATATTTTATCATTGGAAATCAATGTATTAATGACAACTGGGACGGTGACATCTTCTACTCTTGTGAAAAAATATTTTGGTAATAGGTTGATTCATCAATATGCTCCTTTGGATTTAGATTTTGCAGTGCGCCGTTTTATTCGTCATTGGAAGCCTGATCTCGTCTTAATTTGTGAATCAGAAATTTGGCCTCTTCGTATTAAAGAACTTGCAAAAATGCGTATTCCGCAGATTTTGGTTAATGCCCATATGTCTGAACGTTCTTTTAAAGCTTGGCAAAAACGACGTGTTCTTGCCAAACATATTTTTAAGGATATTGATTTGGCGATTGGTCAAAATGAAAGAGATGTAGCTTATTACCATACACTTGGCGTAAAATCTGTTACGTTTTCTGGTAATCTCAAGGCTGATGTTTTTCTGGTTGAAAATCAAGAATTGCTTGCACGTTATCGTAATGCTATCGGCAATCGCCCAGTTTGGGCAGCTGTTTCAACGCATGAAGGGGAAGAGGAGATTGCTTTTGAGGTCCATAAAATTGTTAAAAATTATTTGCCAGATTTATTAACAATTATTGTGCCTCGTCATCCAGAACGTTCAGAAGATCTTATCAGAAAATGCGATAATAAGGGGTTAAGTTTTATTCGTAGGAGTAGAGATGCTGTTCCAAACATGAATACCGATATTTTATGGGGAGATACCATTGGAGAAATGGGACTTTTTCTTCGCTTATCGAAAGTTTCTTTCGTTGGTAAATCGTTATGTGGAAATGGTGGACACAATCCATTGGAATTGGCTTTGCTTGGTTCCGCTATTTTGACAGGGCCTCATGTTTCAAATTTTCAAGAGATGTTCAAACAATTTCTAACGCGTGATGCAGCATATATGGTTCAAGATACAAAACAGCTTGCTATTCAGGTGTATAAGCTTTTAACAAATGAAACATTGCGGCAAGAAATGGTTGATAAGGCTCATGAAGTGGCAACAGGTATGGCAGGTGCATTTGAGCGCACATTAAAGATTTTAGATCCATTTTTACAACCCCTTGTAATACAAACAGGTTTACGTCAGCGTCAGGGTAGATATGCATATTAGCGCCCCTCGTTTTTGGTGGAAAAATAAAAGCTTTTTGCGTTTTGTGTTAGCTCCAGTTTCATGGGGGTATGGTTATTTTTCAAGTCGTTTTATGACAAGACAGCCTCCCGTGATTGATCTGCCAGTTTTGTGTATTGGAAATTTTACATGTGGTGGTGCGGGTAAAACGCCGGTTGTTATTGCTTTTACAAAAGTGGCTAAAGAACTTGGTTTCGTACCTGGTATTATATCTCGTGGTTATGGTGGATCAGTTAAAGGGGTACATCTTGTAAATGAAAAATATGACAATGCACGCGATGTTGGAGATGAGGCACTTTTACTTGCACGGCATGCTTTTGTAGCTGTATCACCTAATCGTTATGCAGCGGCACAACGGCTTAAACAAGAGGGATGTAATCTTATTTTAATGGATGACGGATTTCAAAGTCGCCGTCTTTATATGGATTATGCGTTACTCGTTGTTGATGCGATGCGCGGTTTTGGTAATGGAGCTGTCTTTCCAGCAGGACCTTTGCGCGTACCATTAAAAACGCAGTTTTCTTTTATGGATAGTGTTTTATTGATTGGTCACTCCGATGCGCCTGATAATGTCGCTTTTTTTGTTTTGCGTACTGGAAAGCCTTTATATCGTGCTCATCTTAAAGCCAGTGCCTCTGATGAGGTTTCAGGAAAATCATTTTTGGCATTTGCTGGTATTGGCAATCCAGATAAATTTTTTAAATCTATTAAAGAATTGTCTGGTCATGTGGTGCAAACTTATATATATCCAGACCACTATTTTTTCACAGATAAAAATTTAAAAAGCCTTATACAAAAGGCTAAAATGCACAATTTATGGCTAGCAACAACAGCTAAAGATTATACCCGTATACAGACAATTCACATGCAAAAAGATTTGAAAAATCTTATTATCTTTGATGTGAATGTCGATTTTGTTCAAAAAAACTTCTGTCGTATGGTCCTTGAAGAGGTCATAACCCGCTTTAGAAAACGTTCCCTTGAATTTTCTTGTCTAAAAGGCAAAGGCTAAATTTATAGCTTTTGAGGGGTTATTTTTCTTTTGTTTTTAACAATTGCTTGAGATATGGGTTGCACTCAAGTTCGCGCTGATAGGAGATTTCACAACTAGCATATGCTTCTTGGCGGTGATGATTCCAATATTTTAAATCATCTATAGGGATTTTTTGCCCGCTAACAGCACAAATGGTATAGGTACCATATTCTATAATGTCATATCCATTATTAGAATAATGAATTTTTGCTTCGCGTTCACCATTGGGAAACATTATAACTCCTTTTTACTTGATACAAGAGATTCAAGAAAAGTGCCATAAAATATATTATAAAGTCGAGAGTTAATTTTAAAATATTTTTCTTGTAAAAATGATGAAGGGCTTATTTTCTGCCAAAAAGCCGTTCTATATCTGCCAATTTGAGTTCAATATAAGTAGGGCGTCCATGATTACATGTACTTGTATTAGGTATTGCCTCCATTTGTCGTAATAGTGTGTTCATTTCTTCGGGGCGTAAAAGGCGCCCTGACCGTATTGAGCCGTGACAGGCCATCGTTGCTGCAACATAATCAAGCATTGCTTTTAAATTATTTGTTGTATCATACTCAGCAGCCTCATCTGCGAGATCTTTAATAAGGGCTTGGACATTGATCTCTCCTAACATGGAAGGTGTTTCACGCACAACAATTGCTCCTGGTCCAAATGGTTCTATTCCTAATCCAAATTTTTGCAAAGCATCTTTATGCGTTAAAAGGCATGTTGCATCCTCTTCAGAGAGTTCTACAATTTCAGGAATAAGTAATAACTGTGAAGGAAGTGGTTTGGAATAAAGTGCATTTTTGAGTGCTTCATAAACCAATCGTTCGTGAGCTGCATGCTGATCGACAATGATCAAACTATCTTGTGTTTGGGCGATAATATAGTTTTTATGGATTTGTGCTCTGGCCGCTCCTAATGGATAAGATAACTCTTCTGATGAAGATGTCGTGCTTGGAATGTATGCATCCCCACTTGGTGTATTTAAGCCCTCCATAATAGGAGCGGCATCTTCTTTTAAATCAAAAGAGTGAGTACTATCCAATGGTTTTTGGACCATTGGAGCGCTGGTAAAATGATGAGGTTGTGAACTGTAAGAAGAGAACTGGTGCGTGTTCTTAAAACTGCCTAATGGTTGTTGTGCCAATGATTGTTGTGTTTGAAATGCAGCAAGCATTGCTTCAGAACGGGTTGAAGTAGGACGAATACCAGATTGCTGCAATGCTTCACGAATAGCTCCAACAATCAAACCACGAATTAATCCTGGATCACGGAATCGTACATCAGCTTTGGCTGGGTGAACATTAACATCTACCTCAGCAGGTGGGAGGTCAATAAAAAGAATAGCGACAGGATAACGATCTCGTGTCATGACATCAGCATAAGCGCCTCGGATAGCGCCCCATAGAAATTTATCACGCACGGGACGTCCATTAACATAAGCAAATTGATGAAGGCTGTTATTTCGGTTGAAAGATGGCAAACAGGCAAAACCTGATAAGCGCACCGCTTCGCGTTCAGCATTCAGCGCAATGCTATTAGGGGCAAATTCTTTTCCCATAATCTGCGTAATACGTTGTAATTGTCCTTGAATATTATTTTCTGTAGCAGACAATTCCATAGATGTTCTGTCTAGTCCTGAAAGAGAAAAGCGGATATGTGGAAATGCGATAGCAATTCGCTTAATCATATCGCTAATAGCATTTGTTTCAGCCCGATCAGTTTTCATAAATTTTAATCGTGCCGGCGTGACAAAGAAAAGATCACGAACTTCAACAATTGTTCCAAGATTCGCAGCAGCTGGTTTGGGTCCTACAATTTTTCCTGCAGTAACGGAAATTTCAGCAGCGCTCTCAGCATCTTTTGTTCGTGAAATGAGTTTAAGTTTAGCAACAGAACCAATAGAGGGGAGGGCTTCTCCTCTAAATCCAAGGAAGCAGATATTGTGTACGTCATCGGTAATCTTTGAGGTACAATGGCGAGAAACTGCTAAAGTTAATTGATCTGCAGGAATTCCATAACCATTATCACTCACCTTTATAAAATTTTTTCCACCATTTGCTGTAATAATTTCAATGCGTGTTGCACCAGCATCAATAGCGTTTTCAACAAGTTCTTTGACAACATTTGCTGGTCGTTCAATAACTTCACCGGCGGCGATTTGATTAATAATATTTTCGCTAAGATGGCGTATAATCATAATAAATTCTAACAGGAATCTTAAGGGTTCTATAGAAAATTATGATAACATCATTTGCGAGACATTCAAGAATAAGAGAGCATGAGAGGTATTATTTTTACAATACCTCCTATTTTATTTTATGTTAACAAGTCGGTTGGAAAAAACATAAAAATAGTTTTTATCACTTTAAAATAGCTTGCACCAGTTTATCATCTAGGTCAAAAAAGAAACAATGTAAAAAGGGAAGGCAATATATATGGCGCGTATAAGCGGTATTTTAGCAGATAGTGATATACAAGCTTTGATTGAGAATAACTTTCTCAAGGCTCAGTATCCATTTGATAGATCTCAAATACAACCAGCAAGCCTTGATCTTCGTTTAGGGGAGAAAGCTTATCGTATACGTGCTTCTTTTATGCCGGGACCTGATACAAAAGTTTTGGATAAGCTTGAACGGTTAAAGTTGCATGAGTTTGATTTACGAGACGGAGCCGTTTTGGAAACGGGGTGTGTTTATATTGTTCCTCTTTTAGAAAGTTTAGCTTTACCAGAATTCTTATCTGCTGTTGCCAATCCCAAAAGTTCTACAGGACGATTAGATATTTTTACACGTGTCATTACGGATAATGCTCAGGAGTTTGATAAAATTTGTGCTGGTTATCATGGTCCACTTTATTTGGAAATTAGTCCACGCACATTTCCAATTTTGGTGCATACAGGCTCACATTTATCACAGCTTCGGTTTAGAAAAGGGCAAAGTTATTTAAATGAAATAGAGTTGCACACTTTGCAAAGGCAAGAAACACTGATATCGGATGATTTTCCTAATATTAGTGTTGGTGGTATTGGTCTTTCCATTAATTTAAAGGGAGACAAAAACGGGCTTATAGGTTATCGTGGTAAACATCATACAAGTGTTATTGATATTGATAAACGTGCCGTTGCCCACGTTTTAGATTTTTGGGAACCTCTTTTTGATCGTGGTCAAAGGGAGTTGGTTCTTGATCCTGATGAATTTTACATTTTAGTTTCACGAGAGTCTGTTCATGTGCCTCCGCTTTATGCCGCAGAAATGACACCTTTTGATCCTTTAGTTGGCGAGTTTAGGGTGCATTATGCAGGCTTTTTTGATCCAGGATTTGGGCATAAGGAGGCGGGTGGAAAAGGAGCAAGAGCGGTTTTAGAAGTGCGGAGCCATGAAGTTCCTTTTATCTTAGAGCATGGTCAAATTATTGGCCGTTTGGTCTATGAGCATATGCTTAATCGACCATCAACCCTTTATGGACATGATGTTGGATCACATTATCAAGCACAGGGTTTAAAGTTGTCCAAGCATTTTAAATGAGTTGGGAACTACGAATTTTGATAACATGTATGCAGAAAGCGTATTTTAGATAAAAGAAAATTTTGTGCTTCGCAAAACTGGCGTCATGCATTCTATTTTTAATTTCCAAGGTTATCTCATCTCTTGCATTTGAGAGGGTATGAGAGGCATTTTTACTTCTTTTTTCAAGAGGTTCTATCTATACGAACTCCATTTATGATGTGCAAAAGAATAGTTTTGATTATTTCATCGTGACAAAATTTACAATGAAAGAATTTTACTATATTCAATATGTTATTCATATTTATTATTATAATAAATCAATAGGTTAATAAAATTCAACATAACAGTAGCTACTCACTTTTCAAAGTAAATATGCGAGATTGGATGCTGCAATTGACTCAATTTTTCTAGAGTGTAATAACCAGTATATTTTATTCCGCATAAAAATTATCCTTAAGAGTTAATAAATAAGTTTTCACTCCAGTTTAGTAACAATTATTTTCAATAAACATTATTCTAATTTTAGTAACTCATTTATAGCCTCAAGATATAATATTGCTAGAAAATTATTCAATTAAATATGAAGGTTTCTATTGGTATGAACATTAAAAGTTTTTATGCTTTATATGAATTAGGCACTATATATTTTTATAAACTTTCATGAATAAGTAACAGATCTCAGTTTTGAATATTGATATAAGAAGATTTCTGCATGTATGCGACAGCTTTATTTCCAGTATTAATAAAGGATTTTTTCATCTTTTGGAGGAGATTATGATTTATACTTAATGACACTCTATATTCTTAATAACTGATAATGTAAGGATCTTTGGAGGGAGAAGCGACTTTAAATTATGACTAATTAAGCTACGGAGCAATCGCTTTCGAAGAGGGATTGCTTTAAAGAGAGTATAACATTTTAATTGCACATGAAGAATATATGAGTAGATACGTTATTAATGATACTTCATACTGTGAGATTTTAAATTTGGATAAGAGCAATAAAGACGTTGTTTTTATCAATTAGTTTTTTTAGAAAGTGGCAGTCTCTGTTGCTTCTATCTATTCAATAGAGTGCTTTGGGAGAATAGCGAATAGGTAGGTACATGGATTCGCTTTTATGCGTTTTAGGATGTTTTCTCTTTTCATTTAGGAACAATGGTGCCATCAATGATTATTTCTTCAACACTTGATTATCGTAAGGCAGCAAAGCGTCGTCTTCCTCCCTTTCTTTTTCACTATATTGATGGTGGGGCTTATGCTGAAGAAACGATGCGACGTAATTGTACAGATCTTCAAGCACTTGCATTGCGTCAAAGGATTCTAAGGCAAGTTGGTGAAGTTGATCTTTCAATCAAGCTTTTTGATCAGACACTTGATTTACCGATTGTACTTGCGCCTGTTGGGCTAACGGGCATGTATGCACGTCGTGGAGAGGTAAAAGCAGCGCGTGCCGCAGCGGCAAAAGGGATTCCTTTTACTCTATCCTCTGTTTCAGTTTGTCCTATTGCGGAAGTGCAAGAAGCGGTTGGAGGTGCATTTTGGTTTCAACTTTATGTTCTCAAAGATCGCGGTTTCATGCGTGATGCACTAGAACGGGCTTGGTTGGCTGGTGTACGCACGTTGGTTTTTACAGTTGATATGCCAATTCCTGGTGCACGTTATCGTGATGCGCATTCGGGAATGTCTGGTCCTTATGCTGGTTTACGTCGTTTTTTACAAGCTTTGACTCATCCATATTGGGCTTGGAACGTTGGTGTTATGGGGCGCCCTCATGATCTTGGAAATGTCTCTGCTTATCTCAAAAAGAAAATTGCATTGGATGATTACGTTGGTTGGCTTGGTGCAAATTTTGATCCATCAATTGGTTGGCATGATTTACAATGGATTCGCGATTTTTGGAAAGGAAAAATGATTTTGAAAGGTATTCTTGATCCAGAAGATGCACGAGAAGCAGTAAAATTTGGTGCGGATGGTATTGTTGTTTCTAATCACGGCGGACGTCAGCTTGATGGTGTATTATCAACAACACGAGCGTTGCCTGCAATTGCGGATGCTGTAAAGGATTATTTGACTATTTTAGTGGACTCAGGTGTTCGTTCTGGTCTTGATGTTGTACGCATGATAGCACAAGGTGCGGATGCTGTTATGATTGGCCGTGCTTTTGTTTATGCGCTTGCAGCAGCAGGTAAGAAAGGTGTTATGCATCTCCTTGATCTTTTTGCCAATGAAATGCGGGTAGCTATGACACTGACTGGTACTCAGACAATCAAAGATATTACACGCAAGAGTTTAGTAAATATAGATGTTTTTAAGCAATGAAAGCAATATGTTATACTTCTTTCAGAAAAAGAAAGTCTTTTTATAGAGGAGCATAATTATATATTTTAAAAAATATGTTGACAGTTAAAGTTAAATAGAAAAGATCAATAAGCTCCTCTATAAAATCACAGAAAATACTCAGTAACTACAATAATATTAAGTATTAATAATAATAAACACGAAAAAAAACAATAATAACATTGCATACATATTTTATTTACTTTATTAAAAGCTCATTCTACGGATAAAAAGGAACAAGCGCTGATATTAAAGGTAAAACAACTGTTGATATAGAAAAAATAGCTATAAATAATGCTGTGAGCATTTTTCCCTCCTGTATATAAAAAACATTAAAATATAATATGTTAATTACTTCTTTTCCATATTGGCATAAAACGTAAATTTATAAAATCCATTTAGTTTTATTTTAATATAAATAATATTAATTATAGTATATAAATAAAATTATTAAAAATGTCAATATGTATTTATTTTAATCTATAATTATAATAAAAAATGTATCTAATAGATAATATTTCTATAATCTATATATTATTTATATTAATTATCATTGGATAATATATTATATGGATATGATATTGTTTTTATGGAGTACATTTTTAAGCAATGAAAAAAATATCCGTACTATCTTTAAAAAAGCTCGTTTACTGAGAGCAAAACTGCGTGAATTAATGTGCTTTTCTTTCTTATTTTCTTGTATTCTCAATGATTTATGATGTTTTTGAACTGACGAGCATATTAGGAAGCAGTTGAATATTTTTTGTATAGTATGTCATTTCTAACACTATTTATGCGTTCTCGATTGATTTTATAACTTGTTAAAATATCCAGTTCGTTTTTATTGCAGATGGGGATGGGGGGGGGGCAATGATACAAATTGGCATAGAATGTTTTGTTCCATAAGCGATTTAACAATTGCATCTCCAAGCTTCTCCTTTGATACTATGCTCTTCACAGACAACAACAGATTGGTGAGATTGGCATAACTCACTGATCTATTATCTCAAAGTTGAATTGTTGGCACACTTGTAAGCGTTGGGATAACTTCATGTTTTTTGAAGCTCTTCAGCAACATCAAGACAAATCTGAATAGTTTCTTCAGTAGTAGGTAAGAGAACATCTTTTCCTTTTTTAAACAGAAGTTTTGCTGATATCAATTTTTGAAGCATTTTTATGAATATTTATAACAACACGCTTTCCTAAACCTATATAAATGGGTACAAGATTACTTAGAGTAGAAAGAATTACAGTTTCCATTTGATCGAATTACTACTCATAAGTAATTGGATAATATTTACTTTATCGCTGAATAAAAAAGAAAAGTTTTTCTCTCTTTAAATAGAGGATGGATTGTCATCTAGCCAATAGGGATAGTTTGCGAGAAATTTGTTCGATGCAAAACGACTTAACATTGCAGTTACTTTTTATCATTTGAAGCTGTGAAAAGAAGGCTAAGATAGATGAAAGAATGTAAAAAATGATGGATACATTTTAAGATAAAAAATTATAATTTTGTTAATTCTACACCAGTTGCTGCCGATATTGGTGGCAAAAGAAATTTGATCAAAAAATATCAAAATTATTTGAGAACATTCCTCATAGCATGTAGCATTAAACCTTTTTGTTGGTATGGGTGAGATTTTCTTTGAGCAGAAATTGATTCTATCTCCTGAAATCAGCAATAATCTCTCAGGTTATGTCGTAAACTTTTTAGGGATGTTACAACGCCACTATCGTCCTTTTATGAAAATGTTAGCATTTCAGATGAGCAGTTGTGAGGAATTTCAACGTTTAATACAGCAAGATCCAGAAACTCTCACGGATTTAGAACGGGCTTCAAGATTTTTATATTTACAGCGATTAAGTTTTAGAGGGAATGTAAATCGTACGATGAGAGTAGAAAACCATCGTAGCGCGCGGGGGGCTTAAGCCCTTCCAATTTGAATGCGTGCTAAAACTTATTTCCACTGTTTAGCAGGTGTTAGCATTGAACATTTAGACTGGTCTGATTTTATTGTGCGTTATGATCGCCTAAAAATCTTGTTTTATCTTTCACCACTTTAATTGTGGTTTTGAAGGTTATTAAAGAAAGGATTTTTATAAGCGGGAGGATTATCAGCCGATGTCTAAGCTGCTTGCATAATAAGAGGGAGTTTTTTGTCTTTAAACAATATGCTAGAAATTCAAAAAACTTTAGTTAACTTTATACACCATCTTATACAGACTGCTCTGCAAATAACACAATTGCTGGTAAGGAATGGGGCATCACCAATTTTGATTTCTAAAAAAGAAACAATACGTATTAAATAGTCTTTAACTTTACAGACTTTTTGAGAATCCTTTCAGAATCTTTTGAAAAAAGTGAACTGATAGAAGATATTTCTATCAAAATATAGCAACTTTTCTAACAAGTTAGGAATAAATCTAAAAATATACATTAAATATAAAAACAGTACGATATGTAGGCAATCTGGGCTTTAGAAACAAGAATCAGAGCGTATAAAGATGCATAGAGGTGAGATTGAGACATATCATTTTTATGATTCAATAAAAAATAAAAATTAAAGAAAAAATTTTATATCAAAAATTTAAGGTGGTTTAAAAGGTGGACAGGCAATGCATGGAAGGATGAGCGAGAAGGTGAATTAGGGGAGAGCGATTTATAGATTATCAGTATCTTTCTAAAAGTATCTTCTCAAGATAAATATTGTGATGAAATAAGATTGTAGTTGAATGTTCGAAAAGATAATACGCACTCTTAATTTTTCCGTTATACACATCACAATAAAAGCCGTGAAAGGCACGGTCTTATTACAAACTTTCTCTAAAAGCAGTACATGAGTTTGCAAGATATTACCGTAATATTTTAAAAGAAGGATTTTATTTCAGAAAAAAATTATCTTAAAATAGTAAAGCAATATTTTTCAAGAAATTGCTAGGCGACTTTTGAAAGTAAAAAAGCTAAGTTAAAAAATAAAAGCAAAAATGGTTGTTGGTTTTCTCGACTGGAGTTGCATGTCATTTCCCACATAGGGAATTTACCTATAGAAAAATTAAAAGCCAAGATCATTCACAATGTTTTCCCGCCACTTTAGCATGAAAAAGCAGATACAGTGCGAAAGTATTTGCCTTATCGTCAACACCATTATTATAATTAGGAAGTTGAAGCAACGTCATTTACAAATCACATAAAAGCCTTACCATTATTCATTATATAGCTCCGTAGATTTCTTTTCTTCAAGCATGCCAGCCCCTAGATGTTATTTTTGTTGAAAACAGAGCCTTTGTGTATGATCAGTTCTTTGAACGACGATAGTAGTGCAATCCATAAAATCTTTTCTCATCTTCTTTTGATAGGATAACAAAGATGCCCTTAGAATACATCAATAGACTCAATCATTTTACACAAACATAATCTGTTGAATCCTTTAGTTTCAATTCAGACACCTCAGTCACTCTAATTAAATCTAATTGACCACCAGAGTGTTTTAATCCTTTAAGTGCTTTTACTTTTAATCTGAATGTATCCACCTCTTTCAAATCTTTTCATTGATTGATGTTTCAGAGGAATTATATTTTTATCACTTTATTTTCCGTTTATCTCTCCAACCACATAAACGTTCACCTTGTTCGTTATGTTTTAAAATATCTCTCGCCAAATTTGGACTAATGACATTGATATCTTGTCGATTCAAATAAATTGGCAGCCATCCAATACAAGAAGTTCGTTCATTCGTCGCGCAACCAGCTAGAAAGCTTAGTGCGCACATCAGCATCACTTTTCTTATTAATTTCATTTTCTACCTCAAGCCGTGTTGTCGCTATCTTGAAATCTTCTTTTGTTTGCTTTTGCTTCTCAACTTTTTTCCCAAGAAAAAAGGCTTTGACTAAAGCTATAAGAAAAGCTGCTATGAGCGCTGACGTCATTGTCAGATATTTTTTTATCCATAAAATCATAGACGGTGTTCCTGAAAACGTTTAGCAATGTATATCATAGCCGTACAAGCGGCTAAAACCATAATGCCTGCTAGAACCCATTGAACAGGACCATTTCCTGCAAAAAGACCTCCAAGCCCTGAAAAAGAACCTATGATTGGTGCAAGAGCTTCTACTTTGCAAATACCTGTTACGCCTTCTGGTTCTACTACATGATAATTGGGGGCAACATGAGCTCCTTTTGCCCACAATCCTGCTTCGGTTGCTCGGCGATTGACAAGACCTTGGATACGTTTTCCTCCCACTCTTGTCCATTTTTGCAATTCGGTTGGTATCGCTTCATATTCACCTTTATTAAGCTTTTTTAAAAGTGTAGAACTACGAAATGCTGTGATTCCTACATTATAGCAAAATGATACTAATGCCGCGAATTGTTCATCGTTTAAAGGAACGGTAACGGCTTTTTCAACAACAGCTTCATACTCCCTCAAGTCCTGACAAAGGATTTTTTCAGCTTCTTTTTCCGTAATTTGCATATCTTTGTGAACGCTTGGGGCACCAGCAGCACTTGTATGTCCATAACCAATTGTCCAGACACCACCAGAATCTTCATAAGCTGATAAACGCAAGCCTTCCAATTGCTTAATCAATACAAGCCCTTCTTTTGATATTTTTCGCATTATTTTTACCTATAAAAAACTACACAAAGCAGGATATGAATTAAAAACTTACATCTACTCATTTTTAAGAACAGAACAGCGAAAGGGCATAATAAATTCAAAACATCCATAGTGGATTATTTTAAGATCTATATCATTTTTTTGAATAAAGATTATGCTAAATACTATTCATTTTGCAGCAATTGATCTCCATCTAAAGACAATAACTTTATAATAATTCCATTTATAATCAGATAGATTTCACTCACAAATTCTTACAGTTGATCCAGAATGATTTAGAAGAACTTTACTTGAAAAAACTTCAATAATTCCAATGACAAAAAGCATTTTTAACAAAAAATAAGAGACATAATAATTAATGAAATAATTAGGTGTTGATTTTTAAGTAATTTCAAAAGTCATAAATTGCACCACAGAATTTTTTTATAAAAACAAAAAAACATTATAATTTAACATTATATATCTAAAAATTATCTTAGAATCAATGAAACATATACATAACGTGTTATACATATTTAATAAAAAAATCTATAGTTAATTTAATCATTCTTTGTTTTTTCCCCTAATTGCTTAATTTCATTAAAAAATAACTTTATGAAGGATTTTAAATAAACTGTTACATAAAAAACATAATGGATATTTCTCCTCTCTTACAGTCTGTTTCCAACTGAAACAATATATTAGTGGAGCATATTCAATATATAGACCAATGATATTTGATAGTTTTTTTAAGAATATTGTACTGTAATAAATTTGAACAATTAGTTCGGTTTCATATATTTTCTTTTTCATATGAAGCATTTGGTAGGGCGTTCGGGTCCAATGGTATCATCTTTGTCTGGTGTTGTATTGGCTACGTTTCCAGCAGCCTCTTAAACAAATCAATCAAGCTATTGAAATCTTTTTAGAGGCAATAGCACAAGAGACACAAAAGATTTTGACAAAAAGCTGCTTGACAATATAGGAAGCTCTCTCCTCCTAGCATCCCAGCCCATTCACATAACATAAAAAATAAAAAGGCAATGAGATGATATTTGATGATGGCAATAGATATGTAACAATACGTGAGTGTGCACAGCTTTTTAGTATATCCACAACAACGATTCGCAATTGGGTGCTTCAGAGGGGGGCCGGAGCCATATAAGCTAGGGAGAGCAGTGAGGTGGAGAAAGAAAGAGATTTTAGCATTTACTCCAGAGAAAAATACGGAGCAAATAACAACAGATTAGATAAAATTGTATAAACCCTAGAAGGTGGTCTTCAAACAGATAATTAATTAAAAAAAAATATATATTTCAATATGTTTAAGAAATAAAATGGTGCCGCATGCCGGATTCGAACCAGCGACCCCATCATTACGAATGATGTGCTCTACCAACTGAGCTAATGCGGCATAGGTTTGTAAGTCAATGAGACAAAACTAATTTGAGGGTAATAGCTAAAAGTACGTATAAAAGCAAGAATGCATTTTTTCAATAATTTATACATATGATAATAATTTGAAGGAGAATTATGTAAAAGTCAGAGGAAAGTATTCTTTGACCTTAATGCTATAAAATGCTTTTCAATTTACGATAGCACTTAAATTAAGAAGCTGGGAATGTAGATCTTTAGGATGAAAAATGGTGTCAAGATAACTTAGTAAAGATAAAAACATTTTCTGATTCTTAAGAAAGAAATTTGTTGCATAGAGTGATTGGGAAAATAAAGATCATCCTAAACCTTTTATAATGTGCAAATAGATGAGTAGAATTAGTTGAGAAGTTACTTCTCATTTTTATGGGAAGAAAAAGGGAGGAGGATTAATAAAATTAATCACGTTTTTTATTTAAGAGGGAGTAAAAATCATGTCGGATGAAGATCGGCTGATAGAACTAGAAATGAAGCTAGCTTACCAAGAAAAATTCATTGAGGAACTTTCTCGAGAGGTAACTAATCAATGGAAAAGTTTGGATGAGATATCTAAAAAAGTTGATATTTTAGCGAGACGATTTTCAGATTTAAAAGAACTAGAGTGTTACTGAAGCTGTTATCTTACCATTTTCTCAATAGGGAGAAGGTGCGAAATATTTTTTATCACAATTGCAATTATTTACAGAGGAGTTTTTATTTCACGCATTTTGTTAGACTTGTAGAATAATTTTTATAAGCTTCTTCATTAATTTTAATAAGTTCCAATCTTATAAGGAGAGCTGATATTAGAAGACGTTTTTTATATGGGGTTTCTAGTACGAAAATTAAGAAAAGTTTTTGTAGAGTATTAAAGAAACAGCCATAGAAAAATATATGAACTGCAATATTTTAAGTTTTTTCTGTACAGAGTTTTCTTATAGGTGGGAGGTAGATTTATTCGCTAATTTTTTTTAATTGATACAAATAAAGTGATGTTATTGTTATCTATAGAAATCATAAGTGAGCGCCTATATTTATAATGAAGCGTTTTAATTTTTTCTGATGATCAAGTGATCTTCAGTTGTTTTAATAGAGTGAGGGGTTTTAAGCGACATCGATTATGTTATAGTACAGAGAGCTCTAGAAGTTTTTTTCAAGATCAAATGTACTCTTCGTTATATGTATATGATATTTTGTGAAAAGGCTTTTGTTTTTCGTAATTTAAGATACAAAATACTATTGCTAAAGCACCAAAGATAGACCATGCGGGTAAATAAGTGAGAGTAATGCAAATTGAGGACAGAAAATCAGGCATTACCTTGCATAGAGATTGATTAAGGTGATAGATATCTGTTTGCAGAAGGTTTGTTAAAATTTTATTAAAGGGGGTTGTTGTCCAATGTGATGTGATTACAGAGTGTGCGTTATCAATGACCAATGCTATAATGGTTAGTGTAACGAAAATGAAGGACATTAATTTAAATAAAGGGTGGAGCATATTTTTTCTTAAAACTTCAACGGGACATACGTATAATGCACAAAAAAATAAGGAGTTGCATTATGATAAGAAAATAAGTTTACGTTTGTTTTGTGTTTTTTGAAAGAGGTGCCTAATTTTTCAATAAAAGTTGAGGTTAAGTTCAACAAAAGTAGTGAGGCATGATGTCTGAAAAAAAGCACGAGGAATTGAAGCGTAGCCTTCAAAATCGCCATATTCAAATGATTGCTTTGGGTGGCGTTATTGGGACGGGACTTTTTTATGGGTCAACCGAGGCAATTCAATTAGCTGGTCCCTCAGTTATTTTATCTTATCTTGTCGGCGGGCTTATTATGTATTTCATTATGCGAATGCTTGGTGAAATGTCAGTAGAAGAACCGTCTTCAGGAGCATTTAGTTTGTTTGCTTATAAATATTGGGGGAGATTAGCTGGTTTCATAACAGGTTGGAATTATTGGTTTCTTTATATTCTTGTGAGCATGGCTGAACTTACAGTGATAGGGTTTTACCTTGATCATTGGATTTTGATTGATCATTGGAAGACATCTTTCATTGTTCTTTTATTTGTTACATTTGTTAATTTGTTTAATGTTCGTTTTTATGGAGAATTTGAATTTGTTTGCGCTTTGATCAAAGTGGCTGCTGTTATTGGTATGATTATTTTTGGAATTTTTCTCATTGTCACTGGACTAGGGGAAAATCAAGCGAATATTCATTATCTTTGGGACCATGGTGGTTTTTTCCCTTATGGAGCAGTAGGGGTTGTTTTAGCAACTTCTGTAGTAATGTTTTCTTTTGGAGGAACGGAGCTTATTGGTATTGCTGCTGGAGAGGCATCTAATCCACAAAAAACAATTCCAGCGGCTATCCGTCAAGTTATGTGGAGGATTATAATTTTTTATATTGGATCTATCAGCATTATTATGATAATCAGCCCTTGGAATATGATTGGAAAAAATGGTAGTCCTTTTGTCACAATTTTCGAGACTATAGGAATTCCTGCTGCTGGTCATATTTTGAATTTTGTGGTGATTATGGCTGCTATTTCTGTTTACAATAGTGGCATTTATTCTAATGGCCGTATGCTTTATAGTTTAGCTGTACAAAAAAATGCACCACATATTTTTAGTAAACTGAGTGCTGCTCGTGTTCCTTATATTGCTATCCTTTTTTCTTCATTATGTACGGCGTTGATTGTCGTTGTTAATGCTCTTGTTCCTGATAATAGTTTCATGCGGATCATGGCTCTTGCAACTGCAGCAGCAGTGATTACTTGGGCTATTATTGTTATTGTTCATTTGAAATTTCGCAATGCCCATAAGAACAGAAAGGGCGATTTTATTTATGCGTTTGGTTTATATCCTTACGCTAACTATCTTTGCCTCTGCTTTCTTGTTTTATTATTTTGCATTATGTTTGTCAGTGGTTTTGGGAAAAATGGATTGATGACTCGACTTTTTGATATGATAGGAATAAGCTTGCCTTTTCTTGAAGCATATATTCCTGTACAGATGCCTGATATGAGTTTGGCAGTCATTATTATTCCTCTATGGTGCTTGTTATTACTTTTAGGTTATAAACTGAAGCGATAGAGAAAGAAGAGCTAATAAAAGGGATTGATTGGAATAAACCTTGGGGATTATAAAATTTGATAAGGTAACACAAGTTTTTGGTGATTTGTGTGTTTTAAGAAATATTACTGTACAGCTTACCGAAAGACGAGTTGCTATTATAGGTGCGAATGGTTCTGGAAAAAGTACATTTGTTCGCCTTATTAATGGGCTCCAATTACCATCTCATGGTTTTGTAAGCGTTGATGGGCTTGATACAAAACGCGATGCAAAAGCAGTAAAACGTAAAGTTGGATTTGTTTTTCAGAATCCCGATAATCAGATTGTTTTACCATTAGTTGAAGAGGATTTATCCTTTGGTCTCAAAAATTTAAAGCTTAATAAAGATGAAATTAAGGAGCGTGTAGATGAAATTTTACAGCGCTATGAACTTCAAGATTTCAGAAATCACGCTGTCCATTTATTAAGTGGTGGGCAAAAACAACTTGTTGCTATTTCTAGTGTAGTTGCAATGAAACCAGACTACATTATTTTTGATGAGCCGACGACATTACTTGATTTGCGAAATAAGCATCGCGTTACGCAAGTGATAGAAGAATTACCGCAAACGGCAATAGTTGTATCGCATGATTTAGAGTTTTTGAAAAAGTTTGATAGAGTGCTGGTTTTTGATAAGGGGGAGATAGCAATTGATGATGTACCTTTTGTTGCTATAAAGGAGTATATAAGAAGAATGTCATGATCGGTTTATATATTCCGAGGGATACATTTATTCATAGGTTAAGTCCTGGAGTTAAGTTATTATTTCTTACGGCCTGTGGAACTTTTATAATAATGGTTTCTTCCATAGCGCTTCTTGGTTTATTTTTATTGTTGGTCATCTTATTCTATAGAGTCGCCAAAATCCCTTTCAAAACTGTGATAAAGCAATTTAAATCGATGGGATTGCTTTTAGTTCTTCTATTTGTATTTCAAACTATTTTTAGCGGTTGGCTTACGGGGGTTGAGGTCATATTACGTCTTGTTATCCTCTTTTCTTTATCATCAGTTATTTCATTCACAACAAAAGTGTCAGATATGGTGGATGCAATTGAAGCAGGCCTCCAGCCCTTTCGTTGTTTTGGTATAAATCCATCAAAAGTGAGTATGGTTATCTCTATGGCGATCAGGTTTATTCCTCTTTTGGGTGAAAAGTTTAATGAGGTACATGAAGCACAGCAAGCACGAGGACTTAATACTAACATTGTTGCTCTTGCGATACCTTTAATTATACGAACCATAAGAATGGCTTCAGAAGTGGCTGAAGCATTGGACGCGCGTTCTTATGATGCTGATACTATTGATATAGCATCTCATAATAATAAAAGTTTTTATAGTAAAAGAAGAATCAAATGAATACAAAAGATTTAGTTTATATTGCTTTATTTGCCGCTATTTATGCTATTTTGGGCCTTTTCCCTTCTATTTATCTTCCTTTTCTTCTAGGGGTACCTATTACGGCTCAATCGATGGGACCGATGCTAGCAGGGTCTATACTTGGGGCAAAAAGGGGTGCTTTAGCGTCACTCCTTTTTCTTGTTCTTGTTGCGATTGGATTGCCTCTGTTGCCTGGTGGTCGTGGTGGAATCAGTGTCTTTTCAGGAATTGCAAGTGGTTATTTAATAGGTTTTCCATTTGCCGCATTTTTTATTGGTTTAATGGTAGAGTTTTTTTGGCAGCGGTTAAATTTTATAACATTATTTATAATAAATACTTTTGGTGGCATTGGGATAGTTTATTCTTTTGGTGTTCCATGGACAGCTTATATGACCAAAGTTTCTTTACTGAAGGTTTTAATGGCTTCATCAGTTTTTTTGATAGGCGATTGTTTAAAAGTATTGATTGCATCCTTTATTGCACTCGCGATTAAAAGATCTGTTCCTCTCATTCATTCAAAGCATAATAACTAAAATAAATGTATTATTTTGTTATATTGTTATTATATAATATTCATATATCACTATTATTGAATTTAACTATAGTAATTTATGATGTAATTAAACACTGTAGAATCTAATATGATTCATATAAGTGATGTTATTAAAATAAATTATTATAGTATTTTTCTCTATATCTAAGGCATTTAAAGTGTACTTTTATAAATCTGATACTTTTTATTAATTGTACAACAATAACGAAAGCTTTTCCCTAGTGAAGGAATAATTCAGTGAATACAAAAGATTTAGTTTATATTGCTTTATTTGCCGCTATTTACGCTGTTTTGAGTCTTTTTCCTCCTATTTATCTTCCTTTTTTGCTGGGCGTCCCTATTACAGCTCAGTCTATGGCTCCGATGTTAGCAGGCTCTATACTTGGAGCGAAAAGGGGAGCTTTAGCATCACTTCTTTTCCTTGTTCTTATTGCGATTGGGTTACCTCTATTGCCTAGTGGTCGTGGTGGAATTAGTGTTTTTTCAGGAGTTACGAGTGGTTATCTGATTAGTTTTCCATTTGCTGCATTTTTTATTGGCTTTATGGTAGAATTATTTTGGCACCGGTTAAATTTTATAATATTATTTGTGATAAATACTGTGGGTGGCATTGGGATAGTCTATTCTTTTGGAATACCATGGGTGGCTTATATGACACAGGTCCCTTTGCTGACAGTTTTAATAAGTTCATTAGGTTTTTTGGTTAGTGGTTTCTTGAAAGTGCTGATTGCATCCTTTGTAGCGTTGACCATTAAAAAAACCGTTCCTCTCATTCATTCGGAAAAAGGGGCAGTTCTGTACTGAAGAACAAATTTTGCCAAATGTATGTAGCTTAAAAAGCACCACGGAATACCATTTTGTTTTGTCTACTTTTTATTGGTATTTTTATCTGCATAGCTCTCAGAGATAGCCATACGAAAATTGAATGTTTCGGCACCAAAATTCATTTTTGCTTTCAGGAGCAGCTCCCAAATAGCCAATTAATATCATTTTATTCAACATGCTTGTAAGTTTTATTCGATTTGCATATTATATGCATAAAGCCTTAGAATAATTTATTATTTTTTTAATATTTTTAGTTAATTAATCACTAATTTTTAAATTATTATTATATTAATTGTACAAAAACATGGATAATTAAGTGTTCATCTAAAACTCTTGATGTATATAATACCCTTATAAATGTGTTAATATAAGTAAATGTATTAATATAAGGTATAAAAATGAGATTTGAATGGAATGAAGCTAAAACAAAAAGTAATCTTAGAAAGCACCGTGTAAAGTTTTGAAATAGCTGCAAGTGTTTTTGCAGCCCCATTCACTATGGTTAAACAAGACCGTATTGAAAACGAGAGTATGGTGAGCAAGCTTTATGGCTCATGGATGGTTTTTTATTAATATTCGTAGCGCATACTGTCCATGACGATAAAGATGGCATAGAGGTAATCCGTATTATTTCAGCACGACGAGCCAACTCGAAAGAAAAGAAACGTTATAAAGAAGAAAGTTCGTTATAAAATTGATGTAGGTAACTTATCACCTTTGACAGATAAACAGAGAGTTGAAGTTGATAAACTGGCTGCAATGCCGGACAGTGCAATTGATCATAGTGATATTCCGTCACTCAATGATGTGTTCTGGAAAAATGCCGTTCGCAATCCATTCTATAAACCACCCAAAACTGTCACAACAGTGCGTGTGGATTCAGACGTGCTAGCGCGTGACTTTAAAAGTCAAGGGAAAGGATATCAAAAGCGGATTAACGCCATTTTACGTGATGCCATGCTTCGTTCAATGCACTGATTTCTCCTCCACTTAAAAGCCGAGAAGGGGGGCCCATATTCTAAAAATCTAAGCAGCTTTCACTGCAGAGTTCTCTAAAACTCGTATTGCTTTTGCAATTAAAATTTTATAGCTTTAATTTTCAGCTAAACGATTCTAAACGACGGAATATATTTTGGATACACTATCTTCCCATAATCACTAAGATAACTTGGGCAACATCTACCACCCGATAAGACTATAGACATTGTAATTATGTTAACTTTATGAATACCCTTAACTTCCTTTCTTATAAATATAAAATAGATCCAGCCTCAGAATTAGTCAATATAAATGGTGTTGATAAATTTTTAGAGGAAGGAACATACCGTTTTAACCGTGATAATCAATGTGTTACCTTAATAATTGAAAAGTTTTCTGTGAACTCGAAGATCTGCTATTGGATTTATGTTTTAACGGGAGAAAATAGTCCTTATAACCCAGAAGTGATTGATTCTGAAAACGACTTTCAGAATATTCCTAACCCACGTCCTAGAAAATATGTTGAACAGAATAAGCAATATTTTGGAATTTTGATTCCTATAGAGTTTACTCTTTTTTCTTCAAATAAAGAGTTAAACAAATTCTTGCAGCTACACTACAAAAAATCTTTTCCCCCGAAAACGATTGATATCTCACCTGATATTGTTGGTAAGGAAGAGTTCGAAAAAAAATTGCTTTTAATTAAAGAAATAAAACTGAAATATACACAACCAAAACAATTAGATTTTTTTGCAATGCAATCAGAAGACAACTTGCTAAAGATGGCTAAACTTTTGTTAGGTGAATTTCCCACGGATGATTATTCTGAAATGGAACTTGACTTGGGTATCAAATTTAAAGAAAAAAATAATTTAAAGAATTATTTTTTGAATCTTTTTAAAAAATATAAATTAAATCCAGCATTTAAAAACATAAGTTTTGTTGGAAAGACACATAATAATTTTGATATAATCTTTAATACTGAAACTTTTCAACATAAATTTGCTATTAAAACAAGTAAAAATGATAATGGTATGTATAATGAAGGTCATATAAAAGAAAAATTAAAGCATGAAATCGTAAGTTTTACTGTATCTCTTTAATAGAGCACTGTAGCGTGTAAATAGATATATTTATTAAACTGCGTGTACGCAACATAAGGAAGAATACACAGACTAAAAAAAGTACCAAATTATAATATTTGAATATCCAAGAGCAATATCTAAGTACCAAAGTACGGTATCCAATGAAAAAGAAAACTTGTGCTCCACGTACTTAGAAATGACAGGCAAAGAAACAGTTTCTTTATAACTACTTGGGAAAATTAAAACGACAAGCGCTAAAATTATTAACTTTAGGAGACTGTGCATATACTGATGTAACTCACATGTTAATGTCTTCCAACCTGTTGTATTGCCGCATTTATATTGTGGGTTGTTTTGCAACTCAGAAGGGATATTAGAATTGCATAAAATTGCAAAAACAGTTGTTACGATCACCAAAGAAATAGACGCGAATGTCAAAATACCCTGAATAAAGTCAAGATTTTTTCTTATTCCTAAAAAACATACAAATATAAAAATTATAACGCCAAACAAGGCTTTTCTCTTCTTATCTGTAAACATATTTATTTCCTGTGAAAAAATTATGATCTCAATTTCTTAAATTATTTTCTGATATAAAAACACAAACTACCTTTTAGTCTTTTTAGCATTTGCTTTTCTTTTAATAGCAATGTCTTCTATTGCATCCAGTTGCTTTTAATATTTTAGTTAACCTCGTCTATGATTTATCTATAGTTGATGATAGCTTTAAACACAGAGCTCCATAATCCCAAACTCTTGCTTGCATTTTGATACCCAAATCCACCTTTCAACAAAGCCCATCGCGCTGGCAACCCTTTCATACAGATTAAAGAAAAGCTCTGTTATTTCAAAAGTACACGAAAGGGAATCATAATTGCCGCAACATTTGTTGCGCTGATGCTGGCTACTCATGTTTTAAAAAACAAATATTTTGAAATTCGCGTATCCTAAAATCCTTAATTTGTATTAATGGATTTATTTACTTTATAAATTTGATACTATAGAGCTATTTTAGCTTCTAGAAATATATTGTACATTAAAAAAACTTTTTAATCACTCTTTAAATGCATATCCAATCCAAAAATGATCAGCACTTTTCACTATTTTGCTACTTTTTAGAAATCTATTTTAAACTCTCCTATCATTAGTTCATGAAGAGTTTTGGTGCGTGAAAGAAGGTCTTTTTCAATCTCTTCACAATACTTAGAAAAATCTGTTGCTCTTGGAATGATTTTTTTAGACATGCTTTCTACGTTGCTCTGCAAAATGCGTTTTAAGGACTCTTTCAAAATCAATAAGGAAATATCTTTGAGTTCAGTTTGATAAGCTTGAGAAGAGGTATTATAGTCCATATATTTTCGCATGTGGAAGCTACCACAAGAGAACAAGCGAAAAGTATTAGAGATATCATCATTTGAAGCTTTTACAGCAATAAACCTGTGAAGCCATATGCAAGTCTCAAGTGCATTTTCTTCATTCGGTTTTTGTTTTTAATTTTCCATACGACACACGGCTATTTCAGGCTATTACTTTGGGTTGATTAAGATTTGTAAGGAAAGTTGATTGGCTAGCAGTTAAGGCTGAGTTTAAAGACTGGGATTATAAAGCCCAAGGGCTGAAAGAAGCCGGTGCGGCTATCGTGGCATTGGCTGTCACGGGGGCGCGGTTACGGGCGGAGCAGCCTTGGGTGCTGCCAGTGCCATTACCGGTGCATTGGGGCTTGGCTCGAGCACCGCCATGAATGCGGTGATACAGGCAGGTGTCCAAGCGCTGATTAATAAAAGCGCTGTGGCTCTTGTCAATAATCGCGGCAACATTGCCGGCGCTTTGCATGAGCTTGGCTCTTCAAAGAATGTTCTCAGCATTGTTTCGTCGATGTTGACAGCAGGCTTAACCAGCCAAATAACGGAAATGGCAGGTGTTGGACAATCTTTGCCTAAAACCGCTCCTTTTGTCGATCGTATCGCCAGTGAAGCGGAAAAGAACCTGATCAAAGCCGCCATTGGCACAGGCGTGCAAACGGCTCTTGAGGGTGGCTCTCTTGACAAGAACTTTTTTAACAATCTGCGCATCGCCCTGTCTGATACGGTTGGCAAATCGTTGGCAGAAGAAATCGGTACCGCCAAGGCAGAAGGCAAAATAGACACGGTCACACAGATCGTTGCCCATGCCGGTCTTGGCTGTTTAAAAGGCGCGGTTGCGAGCGGTGCTTGCACAGCCGGTGCTGTGGGGGGTGCTGTGGGCGAAGCCACTGCTATGCTCCAGTTTCAATTGTGGGTGCAAGGCATTGTGAAAGAGGAAATGGGGGACCTAAACGGTCGCACCCCAACTCCGGAAGAGGAAGCGCGTATAAACGCAAAGATTGATGCGCAGTTTGCTGACTTTAGAGACCACACCATTGATGTCGCACGGGCTGCTGGGGGCGTTGCTGCTGCCCTTGCCGGTGGCGATGTTGATGCCGGCGCCGATGCCGCAGGTAATGCCGCTGCAAATAACTTTTTGGGTAGTGCACAACGCGCTCAGATGAAGAAAGAGTTAGAAGAGTGCCCTGATGATCAGTGTCGAAGAGATGTTAACGAAAAATGGTTCGAGATTGATGAAGAGCAAGATAGGATTTTTGAGATAGGTCTTGCGAAGGGTACGATTGTTGGTGCCGTAAAAGCAATAGGAAACGGAATATCTGAGACAGCTCATGACGTTAAAGAATTAGGATCGGCAATAGGAAACAGTTCAGTTGATGAGATCTATCAAAATGCCCTTCAAGGCGTTGGAACAGCAAAAGCTTGGGCCACGAGTGGGCATATATTTGATGATGTCTGGGAAGGTGCTGGTCAACTCTGGGAAGGAGTTGGTCAATTCTGGGGAGGTGTTAAGGATTCCTTTAGAGGGCGTATAGATCACATAAAGGATTCCTTTGGGGGGCATATAGATCACATACATGAAACAATGGAGAAAGGGGGGGATGGAGCATTCAGTGCTGGTGCTGAATCTGGCGAAATGCTAGGTAAACCATTAGGAGATGTGGCTTATATAGTGGGTTCTACAGTGCTTACTGACGGTGCTGTTTCAGCAGCCAAGGGAGGCGTAAAGCTTGCGAACAAGCTTGTAGAAAAAGATATCATCAAATTTGCATCTAAAGCTGAAGAAGCGGCTATAACAGGAGCAACTAGTTCTGAAGTAAATACTGCTCATGTGGGAAAAGAAATCGCACAATCGCTAGAAAAAATGAGCGATGAAGCTATTGCAACTCAATATTTGGGGCAAGAGAGAAAGTTCTGGTCAAAACCTATTGAGGTTGGGTTTGAAATAAATCACAAAGAAGAAAAAATTACTCAGATAAATAAAGTCTATCAGAGAGATGACTTGTTTGATCCTAATAGAATTTCTGAGTGGACAGTTAACAAGAAAAAAGTGACAGGTACAAATATTGAAAGGATGAAAGCAGGAAGAGCACCTATAGGTTTCGATAATAAGCCTATTGAATTACACCACATGCTGCAAACTCATGATGGTCCCATAGCAGAAGTTACAAATGCGTTTCATAATAAACATAATTCTGCTATTCACATTAATCCGAATACAATGGGATCAGCTATTGACAGAGACCTATTCGATAAATGGAGGACGCAATACTGGAAAGAACGTGCTAAAGGGTATGAAAAGAAAAATATAGAAGCTAAAAAATAACAATTTATGGAGAACAAATTATGAAAACTTATACTTTAGATGATGTTGTCATACTGGTTGATAAATATAGTGATAGTGTTGATTTTGGCTCTACAGATGAAGCCGTTGATGATGTACTAATTGAAAAAGCAGAGGGGATTCTTAAATTGCAATTCACAACCTCCTACAAAAGTTTTTTAAAAAACTATGGAAGAGCGGAGATCTGTGGTGAGGAAATATTAAGTGTTTATAATACAAATTTTGAAATTGCTCGTAGTGATGATATTGTTTATTATCATATAACGGATGTAGAAAATGGTTTAGCAAAACCACAGCAGCTTGTTGTGAGTAGAACTGATTTTGGTGAGACATTTTATTTTGATTACTCTCAGTTTCAGGATGGTGAATGTCCGCTCTATCTTAAGTTTCCACCTAGCGATCCCCAGTATTACGCAAGTAATTTTTATGAATTTCTCTGTAAAAGGATTATAGCTAATTTGGAATGACGCTTTTTGTCGGGCGGTTTCCTTTTGAAATACACTGTTAAAGCCGTCATTCTTTTTTGTTTTCAAAAAATGCAAGAATTGTTAATCCCTTTTAGGGGGGAAGGACTTATGAAAACCTATACCTTAGCTGATGTTGCACAATTAATTAATAAGTATCCGGATGTTATCGACTTTGGCACTGCAGAGGATGCACCTGATGATATATTGATTGAAAAGGCTGAGAGAACTCTTGGTTTACAATTCACCTCGTCCTACAAAAGTTTTTTAAAAAATTATGGAGGAGGAGAAATTGGAGGTTATGAAATTTTTAGCATTTATAACGCAAGTTTTGATAAGTGTCCTGCTGGTGATATTGTTTTCTATCATTTGACGGATATAAAAAATGGTTTCGCAAAACCAAATCAGCTTGCCGTGAATAGAACCGATTTTGGTGAAACATTTTATTTTGATTATTCTCAGTTTTGGGATGGTGAATGCCCACTCTATGTTGAAATTGCATCTGGAGATTCAGAGCATTACGCAAGTAACTTCTATGAATTTCTCTGTAAAAGAATTATGGAACATGCTGGGGGGGGGTAATGACGATGCAAGCCAAAGACGCAACAGAGATTTTAAAAAAAGTTGGTTGGGAGCCCCATCGCGATGAAATGGGTGATATGTTTGCTTATTATCACCTCCCCGATCGCATAGTGCGTATTCATTATGGTGTCATAGATTATGGACGGGATAGCGGAAGATTGTGGGTTTCTGTCAGTCTTACTACTGCTGCTTATTGTCTTGGCTGTGAATATGCTAACGGTAAAGAATCTCAACCTCAATATGAGGCTATGCTGATTTCTTCAGAAGAGAATTTTGGAGTTACAGCACTGGAGTTTTTTGAAAACCACGTTAAGGTAGCTTTAGACAAAGTGTTAGCTTGGGCGCAAGCACAAGATATTAAGAAAAAATTACGTGAAAAAGCTGCTAATCATTCTCTCGTTGCAAAGGCTCTACTCGGCGATACCGAAGCTTTAAGGAATTACAAACCTACACCTCAATTATATACACCAGAGTTTTCTGATTATGAAAAGATGACACAGGTTGAGCGCGTCATCTTTTTTGCTGAGGCGTATAAAAATAACGAATTGGATGACATTTTAGCACGCAAAAAACCGAAACAGCGTTTGATGAGTCTTACAGCAGCAACGCGCATTCTTAAAACCCAAGGGTGGTTTGTTATGGAACCTGGAAAAATGTGGCTGATTTTGCCCGACCGCTTCATTCAATTTGATTTTGGTTTTATACGTCTTCCAAATGATGATTACAATGTTCATCTTGAAGCAGGGATCTCCAACGAAGATATTTCTGTAGCTTGCCATTATATTCACGATAGTAGAAAATGTAGGCAGATATCAGCTACAAATATTTATCAGTCTTTTAATACGATTGAGGGAGGGGTTTTTAGTGGTGTTGATAAAGGAATTGATATTCGTTTAGAGACATTAAATGAGCAGGAGCTTATCAAAATTTCTGAGCGGGTGATACAATGGGCGCGTGCTCAGGATTTAGAGGCAGCGATAGAAAGCAAAGCGCTTGTTCAAAAATATAGCTCTTGTCCCGATATCCCATGGCATTTGGCTTGTTTAGCATTAACAGGTCAAATTGATGTCTTGAAATCCTATCAAAATGCCGTAAAAGCAG
Source organism: Bartonella sp. AP258QHHD (assembly GCF_042196145.1). Classification (NCBI taxonomy): domain Bacteria; kingdom Pseudomonadati; phylum Pseudomonadota; class Alphaproteobacteria; order Hyphomicrobiales; family Bartonellaceae; genus Bartonella; species Bartonella sp. AP258QHHD. The sequence goes on along the minus strand of NZ_JBHIPR010000043.1, from coordinate 3,387 downwards.
GTACGATTTCTGAACATTTGGATGACGATGATGTGGAAAAATATGTTAATCACGCTGTTCAATTTGCTGAAGAACATCTGAGCGTTTTAAAGGAGCGAAAGGCGGCGGATGCACGTATTGATGTACAATCTTTAGCTCTCCTTAATACAGTTTCTGAAACATTAAAAATGATGAACTGGACAGTCTATCGCGACAAAAATTATAATCGTAATGCCTATTTTATAAGCAAAGACCGTATCATTAATATAATGTACAGCCTTGATACAAAAGGAAAAACACCGATCGTTATATTCAAGGCTTCACTTTCAACACTTGCCTTTTCCACTGCTCATAGGGGTGTTTTTCCCGAGAATCCTCAATATATAGCTCTCAAAGAGGCAGAAGAAGTTTATACAGTTTCTAGTGTTGAAGTTGAAGAAGGCAAACTAAAGCAAATCTGTGTGGATATTCTTAAGTGGGCTGATCGGCAAAATATTAATCAAATCATTTATGATTATGCAGCTTTGCCAACAAACAGTGAATATGATCTTATAATGCACCATTTTATTGCGCTTATTCTTATTGGGGATGTTGAAAAGCTCAAATCTTACAAGGAGAATTTTAGAAAGGGAAATTCTTTAGGTTTTGTGAAGGGTGTCACGAAGTACATAATCGACAATGCTCTTACGCTTGCACGGTGTTATCGAGCAGGTTTTCCTAAAAATGCTCCGATTTTAAGCTTGGATCCGCAAACAGCATCTGTTGCTTCCAAAACTATTGCTGTTGAGGCGACAGAGGAAGCGGATGACACTGATGATCATCTTACCATGGAAAGTGCTCATGCACTTTTAAAAAGCTTAGGCTGGTTAACCGAGAAAATCAATGAGAATGACCATATGGCAAGCTATCAATTGGCTGATCGTGAAGTAGATATTCTTTATAACGACGAAGTTGCCAAAGATTGTCCGCAATTTGATAGCGCCTTTATGATTAGTACCGGTATTCTTTCCGCTGCTTGTAAATTCATTGATCCTACCCACACGGAAGATATTCCAGATATACAGCTTAATTTTGAAGCCAAGGGATTAGAAATCTTTGAACCAGAAGTCACTACGGATCGTTTAACACAGGCGCTTGATGATGCTTTAGAATGGGCGGTAACAGACATTGACCTTTCTAAAAGACTTCGCTCTGATTATGGCACTGCTCCTTGGAAAAAAAGCACTACGTCTAAAGCAAATGATACGGATTATGCTTTACTTCATCTTGGCGCTCTTGCTTTATTGGGCGATGTTGAGACCTTACAATCTTATCAGCAAAGCTTTACGGCAGGTGATCACCTAGGCTTTGACGAGAGCATCAACAAAACCCACCTTGAACGTGCATTAGCTTTAGCCAAAGAAGTAGCAAAGGTGAAGCAAGTGAGTTACGCTTTGATTGAACGGGTAGCAAAAGATTTTGATAATCACTCAGAGCTTTCTAGCGAGGAATAACCTCGCTCTTGGAAGGAGAGTTTATTTAAGTCTATTTAGAACACAGAATACATTGATTATTTTGAAAAAATCGAGGGGATTATGAATCATGAAATGGATAAAGAAAAAAAGTATGGGGGCAGCTGAGCCTGTGGAATTTAAAGGTCAAAAAGTTTATCAGGAAGATGAACTGTTTGAGCCTGAAACAGTTTCTTCTTGGAAAGAAAAAGGACAGATAGTAACAGGTACAAATCTGGAAAGAATGGCATCAGGAAGAGCTCCTATTGGAGTCGATTTTAGACCTATTATGTTACATCCTATGACACAACAACAAGATAGTCCTCTCGTTGAGGTTCTCTACTCATTTTATCAAGGCAGGAGTTTGGTTGCTCCTATGAATCCAAAGACAAATTTTATCAGAAAAGTTATTTGTTGGATTTCAAAAAAAATTCCTAAGTAGGAAAAAAGAAAGAGTAATTATTGCAAATATTGAAATAATATCCCTAAAAGGTGCTCTCTAAACTTTAATGATCACCTCCTTTAATTCCATCATATATTGTAAATGCGAGATGATTGTACAGAGACAGATGAGAAAAGAGCTCCGTCAAGAACATATCTCTTATGATTTTATCAATCTCATCTCAATTCCATTGGCTAGAGTAGAAAAAGATTGATCATTAGAAACACTCATTATGAGTAAAAACACGCTGTGACTTATGGAGAAAAATTTATGAAAAGTTATACTTTATCAGATGTTGCACAATATGTTGATATGCATAGTCATGTTATTAATTTTGGTACTCAAGATAATGCACCTGATGAGGTGCGGATTAAAACAGCTGAGAACACTCTTGGTTTACAATTTACCTCTTCCTATAAGAATTTTTTAAAAAATTATGGAGGAGGAGAAATTGGAGGTGAAGAAATATTCAGTATTTATGAAATCTTCGCAGGTATTCCTGCTGGTGATATTGTTTACCGAAATTTGCTCGATAGAAGAGATGGCTTTACGGCTCCCAAACAACTTGTTATCTGCACAACTGATTTTGGTGAAACCTTTTATTTTGATTATACGCAGTTTCGGGATGGTGAATGCCCACTCTATCTTAAGTATACATCTGAAGATTCCGAATATTACGCGAGTAATTTTTATGAATTTCTCTGCAAAAGAATTAAAGAGTATGCAGGGGAAGATTCATGAAAACTTATACCTTAGATGATGTTATACAACTAGTTGATAAATAGGATAATTGCGATTTATTGCTTGTTATGAAAACATCTAAAAAGAGATTGATCATTATAAAGATTAGCAAAATCCCTTTTAATAGACCGTGTCAGTGTTGTCAGTTCTTTTTAGAGCCTATATTATTTTTTTAAATGAGTAAAAATTAAAAACTTTATATTTCAATAGGTTAGTATTTTAAAAACATAACTCATATCAAGAGTACAATCTTTAAAGATAACCAATGATGTGAGTTGAATAAAACTTATCAGTTATGTGTCAGTAAATTGAACTGACAAAATAGATTATTTTAGTGAGTAATTAACGCGTGTCTTATGAAAAGCGTATGAAAGTAAAAACTGATTACGTTATTAAAATCCCTTTTATGAATTTTATCAGTTCATTTGAATAGATAAACTTATGATTTAGAGAATGATTAAGACGTGCTTTATAAAAAGCATATGATCCTTTAAAGCCTTTCAAAAGAAAGGGATTATAATCATAAGAAATGTTATCAAGACTATTGTGGTTATGAGTTTTGAGGTTTTTGAGTATTCCTTTTGACCCCCTTTATATATTTTTTTAATAAACAACCTATATCAAGATACAACCTATAAACACAACCCACGATATATTTTTGAAGGTATTTTGAGGGTTTGAGAAACCTTCAAAGCCTATAAGTAATATAAGAAAATGAATATACATAACTCTCTT